>DATACN010000001.1:0-9121 GCA_036258995.1 Thermoleophilaceae bacterium
TAGTACGCCACACTTGGCCTCAGTGGGCGACGCGCGCAGCTATGTGAAGTACACCTTTGTGAAGGTCGACCCGGCCTGGCGCCGTTTGCCGGCCGAGGAGCGGGCCGCGGACAAGCGCGAGTTTGCGGCCGCCTGCAGGGAATTCGCCGAGGACCACTTCCTGCGCACGTACTCGCTGGTCGGCACGCGCGGCGACTGCGACCTGATGGTCCGGGCGATCGCGCAGAGCCTCGACCCGATCCACGAGCTGCACGTGCTCCTCAACCAGAGCGGGCTGATGCGCTGGGCCGAGGTCCCCTACTCGTACCTGGCGATGACCAAGGAGTCGCCCTACTCCGACGAGCCCGACAAGCCCCTCGGGCCCCGCGTCGGAGCCGACTCGAAGTACCTGATCGTCTATCCGATGTGGAAGAAGCGGGAGTGGTTCGGCCTGCCCGAGGAGGAGCGCCGCCGGGTGATGGCCGACCACATCGCGGTGGCCCGCCGATTCGGCGGCATCGAGACCAACACCGCCTACTCGTTCGGCCTCGACGACCAGGAGTTCGTGGTTGCCTTCGACACCGACGACCCGTCGGAGTTCCTCGACCTCGTGCAGGAGCTCCGCCACACGGAGTCGAGCGCATACACCGCCAGCGAGACCCCGATCTTCACCTGCCTGTCGGCGACGGTGGAGCGGGCGCTCGACGCGCTCGACGGCGAGTCGATCCGCGCCCCGGTCTAGCCGGAGACGCGCTCACGTGCCGCGTCGAGCAGTTCCTCGAAGCTTGTGAGCTTCACCCGCGGACGGCCTTGCGGCTCGCCGGCCTCGCGCTCCGCGCGGTCGATCGCCTCCCAGCCCGCGTACGTCACGTGCTCGGGCTTGCGCTCGTTCAGCAGCTCCTCGAGCGAGTCGCGGTCGGGGTCAGCGGGATTCAGCAGGCGGCCGGCCTGCAGGTCCTCGAGCACGCTGTCGACGGTCTCCTGGGCGTCGCGCTTGTTGGTGCCGATGATGCCGGTGGGGCCGCGCTTGATCCAGCCGACCACGTACTCGCCGGGCATGCCCTCGATGCGCCCGGCGGCGCTGGGGATCGTGCCGCTGCGCTCGTCGTAGGGCAGGCCGGGCAACGCCACCCCGCGGTAGCCGATCGAGCGGAAGACGATCCCGCACGGGATGTCCTCGGTGGTCTCGGTGGAGCAGGCGCTGAGGCGGCCGTTCCGCTCCTCCAGCTGGTTGCGGCAGATCCGAACGCCCTCGACCTTGTCCTCGCCGAGGATCTCGATCGGCGACACGAGGAAGCGCAGCACGATCCTCTTGTTCTTCCCCTCGGGGTCGCGGCCCGCGTAGCCGGTCAGGATCTCCACGTTCTTGCGCGAGGTCATGTCGGCGTCCTCGCCCTCCAGCCACTCCTTGCTGAGCGGGTCGAGCTCGACGTCTCGCGGATCCACGTAGCAGTCGGCGTCGGTCATCTCGCCGAGCTCGAGCAGCTCGGGGTTGGTGAAGGCGGCCTGGGCCGGCCCGCGCCGGCCGAGCACCACGATCTCCCTGATGCCGCTGTCGGCCATGACGTCGATGGCGTAGTCGGCGATGTCGGTGCAGGCCAGCTCCTCGCGGGTGAGCGCCAGCATGCGGGCCACGTCGGCGGCCACGTTGCCATTCCCGACCACGATCGCCCGCTCGTGGGAGAGGTCGAACTCGAGGTGCCGGTAGTCGGGATGGCCGTTGTACCAGGCCACGAACTCGGTGGCCGCCCAGCTTCCCGGCAGGTCCTCGCCGGGGATGCCCATGCGCTTGTCGGTCTGGGCGCCGACCGCGTAGATCACCGCGTGGTAGCGGCTCGTCAGGTCGTCGTGGTCGATGTCCTCGCCGAAGTGCACGTTGCCGAAGAAGCGGAACTCGGGGTGGGCCGCGGTCTTCTCGTACACGCGGCTCACGGCCTTGATGTTCGGATGGTCCGGCGCGACGCCGGCCCGGACGAGGCCCCAGGGCGTGGGCAGGCGGTCATACATGTCGACCTGCGCGACGAGGTCCGTGTGCTTCTTGTTGTTCAGCAGGTGGCCGGCCGCGTAGAAGCCGGCGGGCCCGGAGCCCACGATGGCCACCCGCAGAGGATTCTCGGCTGTGCCTGGCGTGCTCATGGTTCGGAGGTTGAATCGGCCGCCGGTCCTACCCGGAAACCCGAGCGTCGCAAGGCCTGCGTGCGCCCGGGATCACGGGGAGCGTGTGGCTCTACCGGCGGGGCCGGAAGTATAGGCGCGGCGACCCGGGAAACCCGGTCGGCGGAGGAGAGGCGGCCCTAGAGTCCGGCGGGGCGCTCGTCGCCCGCGTCGGGCTCGTCGCCCGCGTCGGGCCCGGGGTGGGGCTCCCCGATCTCCGGCGCGGGATCCTCGCGATCCGCGGGCGCGGGCAGCGGCTGCTCCTGCTCAGGTTGCGGCTGCTCCTGCTCGTCGCCGCCCATGACCAGGTCGATGGCGGAGACGGGTTCCGGCGATGTCACGTTGACCTCCTCGTCGGCGGGCGAGTCCACCGGGGACTCCTCCCTCTCCGCGGCGGGGGCATCGCTGTAGCTGGGCTCCTCCACCGGCGAGCCGGCCAGGCCTGGAACCTCGGAAGCCGTCTCGCCGAGCGGTTCGCCGGCGGCACGAGCCGCCTGCGCCTCGAGACCCCCGACGGGCTCGGTCGCGTCGGCGACGTGAGGCTCCTGCGGCTGGGGCGAAAGCTCGGACTCCGCCTGGGCGCGGGCCGCGTACATGTTCGGCCAGTCGGTGCCGGACTCGCCGCGAAGCGCGTCGGCCGGATGCTCGGGCGCCGCGGCCTCGGGCTCATGCGCGTCGGCCTCGGGCTCGTGAGCATCGACCTCAGGCTCAGGCTCCGGCTGCTCGACCTCCTGCTGCTCGGCGAACGGCTCCGGCTGCTCGGCGGCCTCGTGCTCGCCGAAGCTCTCCTCGGCGTGGCTCTCCTCGGCGAAGCTCTCCTGCTCGCCGGCGCTCTCGTGCTCCTCGTCCTCGTGCGCCGGCGGGGAGAAGGGCTCGAAGTCGGTGACCTGCGGGGTGCTCGCCTGTTCGGGCGGCGTGAGGCCCGGGAGCGGCTGGCCCACGTCGACGGGAGTCTTGTCGCGGGGCTCGAAGTCCTCGGGGCGCTCGGGCTCGTCGAGGCCCTCGGGGGTCGCGGCGGCGGGCGGGGCGGCCGTCGCGGCGTCGACCTGCGGCGCCGGGCCGGCCGAGGCGTCGGCCACCACGGTGCCGGCGGCGATGTCGCCCAGGCGCTGGCGGCGCTGACCGGTGACGAGCATGATGACCAGGCCCACCAGGTACATGAAGAGGCCGTCGACCACGCGGAGCACCGTGCGGATCGCGATCTCCTTCATGCCGGCGGGCCCGCCGTCGGCGCGGATCACGCGGATCTTCAGCAGCTTCTTGCCGAGGGTCTGGCCGTCGCCCGACTCGAACGCGAAGTAGTAATAGAGCGCCCAGGCCAGCGAGATCGCCTGCATTCCGCCGCCCCACTCGGTGTCGGTGCCGTTGACCAGGCCGACGACGAGGCCCAGCAGAAAGCCGCCGAAGGCGATCACGAGCAGGTCGACGAGCGCGGCGAGCACGCGGCGGTTGTCCAGCTGCGGGCCCACCGCGGGCGCAGGGGAGGGCTGGGCGAACGCGTTCACTTCCCCCCTGATCGGCAGGGGCAGGTGCTGTCTTGATAGCTGGTCGGCGATCATCCGTTCATGGAGCGGCTCGCCGTGATCGACATGGGGTCGAACTCGTGGCGGCTCGTCGTCTACGGCTACGACCCCGGCACGCCGTGGTGGAGCCTGACGGATGAGATCCGCGAGGCGGTCCGCGTCGGCGAGGGGATGGGCGAAGAGAACGAGCTCCAGCCCGGCCCGATGGACCGCGCGGTTCACACCGCCGCCGTCTTCGCCGCGTTCTGCAAGGCGTCCGGGGTCGAGGACGTGCGGGCTCTGGCCACCAGCGCCATCCGCGACGCGCGCAACCGCGAGGAGCTGCTGAACCAGATCAAGGAGCGCACCAGCCTGGACGTTCGCGTGATCAGCGGTGAGGACGAGGCCCGCTACGGCTACCTCGCCATCGCCAACTCAACGACCCTCGAGGACGGCGCCGGCATAGAGCTGGGGGGCGGAAGCCTGCAGCTCACCCGCATGGTGGGCCGGCGGCTCGAGGAATCGGCATCGCTCCCGCTCGGCTCGGTGCGGATGAGCGAGCGCTTCCTTCCCGAGGAGAAGGCCTCCGGAAAGCAGATGAAGGCGCTGCGGGCCCACGTGACAGAGGAGCTCGAGGGGTGCGACTGGTGGGAGGGCGAACGCCTGGCCGGGATCGGCGGCACGATCCGCAACCTCGCCGCCGCCGCCCAGAAGCGGGTGGACTTCCCCGACGTCGACGTCGGCGGCTTCGAGCTCACGCGCGAGGCCCTGGAGGACCTGGTCGAGGAGCTCGCCTCCAAGCCGGCCTCGAAGCGCGGCGACATCAAGGGGATCAAGCCCGACCGTGCCGACGTGATCCTCGGCGGCTCGCTCGTCGTAGCCGCCGCCATGGACTGCGGCGACTTCGACGCGCTGGAGGTCTCGGAGGCCGGCCTGCGTGAGGGCGTCTTCTTCGAGCACGCTCTCGACGGCGACCCGCCGCTGTTCGACGACGTGCGCCGCCAGTCGGTCAAGAACCTGGCCCACCGCTTCAACACCAACCCGGAGCACGTGCAGCACGTCGGCAAGCTCTCGCTGGAGATCTTCGACGGCCTGGCCGTGGCCGGCCTGCACGACCTGGGCGACGAGGAGCGAGAGCTCCTATGGGCCGCCTGCGTCCTGCACGACATCGGCACGGCGATCGACTACGACGACCACCACCGCCACTCCTACTACCTGATCCTCCACGCCGGCCTGCCGGGCTACACCCCGCGAGAGCTGGTGCTGATCGGCCTGATCGCCCGCTACCACCGCAAGGGCGACCCGGACGCCTCCGATCTCGCCGACCTCGAGCGCAAGGGCGATAAGCAGCGGCTCGAGGTGCTGTGCGGAGTGATCCGCCTGGCCGAGCAGCTCGAGCGCAGCCGCGACCAGTCGGTGGCCGCGGTGGAGATCGACGTCAACGACGGCAGGGTGAGGCTGGCGCCGAAGGCGGACGGGCGCGGCGGTGACACGAGTGTCGCGATCTGGTCGGCGAGGCGTAACGCAGATCTGCTCGCCGATGCGATCGGCAAGGAGGTGGAGGTCGCCGGGTAGGCGCGGGTCGATAAACCGCACCAGTGGTGCGGAAATTCGACCCGCGGCCCGTCAGCCGATCCTCGTCTTCAGCTCGCCGAGCTGCGGCGAGGAGATCACCATTTCGTCGCCGGCCTTCAGCCACACCCGCGGGTTCCGCACGCTTCCGACGCCCGCCGGCGTTCCGGTGGCCACCAGGTCACCGGGCTCCAGCGTCATCAGCTTGGAGAGGTAGGCGACGAGCGCGGGCACCGGGTGGACCAGGTCGGCGGTCGAGGCCGACTGCATCACCTCGCCGTTCAGGCGCAGCTCGATCTCGATGGCGTCGGGCGGCCCCGCCTCGTCGGGCGTCACGAGCGCCGGCCCGCATGGCGCCGCGCCGTCGAAGACCTTGCCAGGCATCCACTGCGGCGTCTTGAACTGGTAGTCGCGCGCGGACAGGTCGTTGAGCAGTGTGTATCCGGCGACGTAGCGGAGGGCGTCGCCCTCGGAGACGTCCTTGCAGCGCTCGCCGATCACGAAGGCCACCTCGGCCTCGTAGTCGACATTCTCGCTCCACGGCGGAAGGGAAACGGTTGCGCCCGGAGGCGCCAGCGCGTTCGCGAACTTGGCGAAGAACGTCGGGGTCTCGGGCGGCTCGGCGCCCTGCTCCTCGCAGTGGGAGAGATAGTTGAGCCCTATGCACACGACCTTGCCCGGCCGGGAGACCGGCGGCAGCAGGGCGGAGTCCTCGACCGGCACTCCTGCCACAGGATGGACGTCCATTCCCGCACGCACGATCTCGTCGACGGAGCGCTCCTCGTCCTCGATCGCGTAGACCTGGCCGTCGCGGAGCATGCCCGCGCGCGGTCCGTCGGCGGTGTCGAAGCTCACGAGCCGCACCTCGGGTCGCAACGTACAGTGGTGGCATGGCGCGCGACTCGATCCCCACCGGGCGGCTGCGGCGGGCGGCGAAGGTGGGGCGCCTGGCCGGCGGCCAGACCGCGCGCTCCGTCGCCGGGAAGGCCGCCGACCTGACCCGGTCCGAGGACGGCCGGCGCGCGGCCTCGGAGCGGCGCCAGCTCGAAGCCGCCGAGCAGATCTTCGAGGTGCTCGGAAACATGAAGGGCGCAGCGATGAAGGTCGGCCAGGTGGCCTCCTTCGTCGACACCGGCGCCTTCCCGCCGGAATTTCAGGAGCGCATCCAGCAAAAGCTCGCCGAGCTGCGCGATGCGGCGCCGCGCGTCCCCTTCGAGCGCATGCGCGACGTGATCGAGGATGACCTGGACGGCCCGCTCGAGGATGCCTTTGCCGGCTTCGAGGAAGAGGCGGTGGCGGCAGCGTCGATCGGCCAGGTCTACCGGGCGCGCCTGCGCGACGGCCGCCAGGTAGCCGTGAAGGTGCAGTACCCGGGCGTAGCCAACGCGGTGCGGGCGGACCTGCAGAACCTGGGCCTGATCATGCGAGCGGCCAAGCGCATCGCGCCCGGAATGGACACCAAGGCCATGACCCGCGAGATCCGCGAGCGCCTCGGCGACGAGCTCGACTACGAGCACGAGGCCCAGTCGCACCGTGCCTTCGCCCGCGCCTGGCGCGGCCACCCCTTCATCTACGTACCGCCGGTGGTGACCGACCTCTCGGGCGAGCACGTGCTGGTGAGCGAGTGGGTCGACGGGCTCGGCTTCGAGGAGGTGCGCGAGCTCGACCGCGCGACCCGCGACCGGTTCGGCGAGATCGTCTTCCGCTTCTTCTTCGGCTCCCTCTACCGCCACGGGCACTTCTCGGGCGATCCCCACCCCGGCAACTACAAGCTGATGGACGACGGCCGCGTGGCGTTCCTCGACTTCGGGATGACGAAGAAGCTCGACCGGGGGCACCTCGATGCCGAGCGCGAGGCCATCCGCGCCGGCATGGAGGGCGACGCCGAGGCCCTCCACGCGCAGCTTGGCGCCATGGGCTTCTTCGACTCCGACGACGAGCTGGTGCCGCCCGACGGCGTGCTGGCCCACTTCCGCGATCTGACCCGCTGGTACATCGAGGACCGAGTGGTCACCATCGACAAGCGCTACGCCGGCGAGGTGCTGATCGACTTCGGCGACCCGCGCTCCGAGCACTGGGAGCTGATGAAGCGCGAGACCCTGCCGCCGCAGGCGATGCTGGCGCGGCGCATGGAGGCGCTCACGCTCGGCGTACTCGGACAGCTCGAGGCCACCGCCAATTGGCACCTGATCGCGCGCGAGTGGCTGTTCGGCGATCCCCCCTCGACCGAGCTCGGCGAGCTCGAGGAAAGCTTCCACGTGGGAGCGGCCGCGTGAAGGCCGACTCAAAGGCGCTCAGCGAGCTGAGGAAGGCCGACGACGTGATGAAGCGGCTGATCGCCGAGCACGGCCCGCTCGACGAGAACAAGCGTCGCCGCGGCCGCCCGCACGACGCCTACGGGGCCCTGCTGCGCTCGATCGTCGGCCAGCAGCTCTCGACCAAGGCGGCCCGCACGATCTACGAGCGGCTGACCGAGCTCTTCGGCGGCCGCACGCCCACGCCGCGTGAGCTGCTCGAGGTAGACCCCGAGCTGATCCGTGAGGCAGGTCTCTCGCGCGCGAAGGTCGCCTACCTGCGCGACCTGGCCGAGCACGTGGAGGACGGCGAGCTCGACCTCCAGTCACTGCCCGAGCTGCCCGACGAGGACGTGTCGGCGCAGCTGACCGCGATCAAGGGCCTCGGCCAGTGGACCGTGGACATGTTCCTGATCTTCCACCTCGGCAGGCCGGACGTGCTGCCGGTCGGCGACCTCGGCATCCGCCGCGCGGTGCAGGTCCAGTACGGGCTGAAGGACCTGCCCGACCCCCGCAAGCTGGAGGAGATCGCCGAGCCCTGGCGGCCGTGGCGAAGCCTGGCCTGCCTGTACCTCTGGACCAGCCTTGACAACGCCCCGGGGTAGCTCGCCCCCCTTCGGCCAGCTCGACTTCGTATACATGCCGAGCCGCGACGTGGCCGCGGACCGTGACCAGCTCGTCGAGCGGGCCGGGGCGACCCCGGTTTTCGCGATCGAGGCCTTCGGCGCACGTGTGGCGATGGTCGCCCTCGGCGACGGCCCGCCGCCGCTTCTGCTGGCCGACCATCTCGAAGGAGAACGTCCCGTCTTCGTCTACCGCGTCCCCGACCTGGACCGGGCGATGGCCGAGCTGGAGTCGCGCGGGGTCGATCCCGGGCCGCGCTTCGGCATCCCCCACGGCCCCTGCTGCTCCTTCGCCATGGCCGGCGGCCATAGGATCGCGCTCTATGAGCGAACCCGCCCCCAGGCCGACGAGCGCTTCGCCGGCCGGCACGACTTCTGACGGGCGCAGCCGCGCGAGGTTCCTGCTCTGGGCAACCGCGGCGGTCATCGCCTACGGCCTCGTCCTGCTGATCTTCTTCGAGCCCGACGTCGAGACGCTCGATGCCGCCGAGCTGGCCGAGAGCGACGACGCAGTCCCGTTCCTGGTCGCCGACCTGTTCTTCCCGGTCCTCTACGGGATCGTGCTTCCACTGACGATGGTGCTCTTCAGCAGGGCGCGGTGGGTCATGGTCGCGGCAGCGCTGCTGTTGCTCGCCGGAGTTCTCGACTGGGCCGAGAACGTTCTGCTGCTGACGGCCACCGACACCCCCTCCGAGAGCACAGTCGACGCGGGCCGGGTGGCGAGCTGGGTGAACCTCGTGCTGTTCGCCGCCGGGGCATTGCCGGGGCTCGTTCTCGTGGCCCGGGCCATCCGCACGGTCTTCCGAGGGAGCGAGGCGTGAGCGAGCCCGGGCTCGAGGGAAGCAAGGCGATCCGCGAGTTTCTCGCGAGCTCCCGTTCGCCCAGCGCGTGGGGATGGACGTGCGGCGGGTCGAGGCCGGCGAAGGCGGAGAGGGTTAGACCGTCGCGCCGCAGGACGGATCCTCGTCCGCCACGCGGAACGAGGAGCCGCAGCCGC
>DATACN010000002.1:0-2801 GCA_036258995.1 Thermoleophilaceae bacterium
CAGGGACGGTCACGACATGGGGACGCGCAACGCCTTCCTCTTCACGTCGTGGGCCCATCCGCGGGACGGCGGGACCTGGAACATCCTCAACGCGGAGCCCGTGGAGGTGGACGTCACGCTCTATCTCCTCTGCGTCGACGCGCGCGCGAACTGGCGGCCGTTCTGAGAATCCGCTGCTAGCGGCCTTGTAGCGGGCTCGGGTGCCGGGGCTCGTAGAGGCCCAGCTTGCCCGCGCCGGGCACCTTCAGCTGCGCGACCAGGCCCCAGCCCTCGTCGCTGACCGGCTCGACGAACTCGACGCCCTTCGCCTCGAGCTCCTGCATCGTCTGCTCGATGTCGTCGCACATCAGGAACAGCATGTGCTGCTCCTCGTCCTGGCCCCAGCCGCCACCGGGATGGAAGGCGATCTCGGCCGGCGGGGCCTCGAAGATCAGCCAGCCGTCGCCGCCGTCGACGCAGGGCAGCTCGAGCACGTCGCGGAAGAAGGCGCGGGCGGCCTCGGCGTCGTGCGCGAAGACCGTGACGTGCGCGCCCGTGAGCATGGCGCGAGACTACCGCCGCCATGCGCCGCGCCGCCGTCCTCTGGCTACTGCTGTTCGTCGCCTACGCGGCGACGCTCGGGCTCGACGCGTTCGCCGACTCCGACTACGGCGGCGACGAGCCCCACTACCTGCTGGCGGCGGAGTCGCTCGTGTCGGACTCCGACGTCGACCTGCGCGACGAGTACGCCGCGCGTGACTTCGAAGCCTTCTATCCGTACGACCTCGACCGTCACGGCAAGGAGACCGAAGGGCGGCTGCACGAGCCGCACGGCCTCGGCTTTCCGCTGCTGATCGCTCCCGCCTACGCGGTCGGCGGGGAGATCGGAGTCGAGCTGTTCCTGGCCGCTTTGGCTGCCTTGGCCGTGGCGCTCGGGTACCGGCTGGCCCTGCGCGTTGTGCCCGACCCCTGGGCGCTCGGCGCCGCCGCGGCGGTGGGGGTGTCGCCGCCGTTCCTCGCCTACTCGACGGCCGTCTATCCGGAGCTGGTCGCCGGCGCGGCGCTGGCGGGCGCGGGGCTGCTGGCGCTGCAGGTGGACGCGATGCCGTCCGGGCGCCGGGCCTTCGCCTGCTTTGCGCTGCTCGGCGCGCTGCCGTGGCTGGGGACGAAGTTCATGATCGCGGGCATCGTCGTCGGGTTCGTGGCCGCGCGCGGGATGTGGCGAGCGCGCCGGCGGACCCTCGCGGTCGGCTCGGTCGAGCTCGCCCTGTTCAGCGTGGCCCTGTACGTGGGCATCAACGAGGCGCTCTACGGCGGCCCCACCCCCTACTCCGCCGACGTCGCCGGCCAGACCGCAACCGACGCCGACTTCCCCGGCGGCTACGGCGAGCGCGCCTACCGGCTGGTGGCGCTGTTCATCGACCGCGACTACGGGCTGTTGCGCTGGGCACCCGTGCTGGCGCTCGGCTTCCTCGGGCTCTGGTACCTGTGGCGGGCCCGGCGGGACCGGCTGGCCCGGGCCGTGCCGGCCGTGCGCGACATCGAGCTGACGGGCGGGATGTGCGCGAGCGTGCTGGCGGTGCAGCTCGCCGTGGTGGCCTTCCTGGCGCCGACGATGTTCGGCTTCTGGTTCCCCGGACGCCACTTCCTGGCGGCGCTGCCGATGGCCATCCCGCTGGTGGCCTGGGGCCTGCGGCACGCGCCGCGTGTGGGCGGCGGGCTGTGCGCGCTCACGGCCGCGGCGTCGGTATGGCTCTACCTCGACGCGCGGCTCGGCGGCGGCTCGCTCGTGACCGATCGCCCCGACGCTCCGTTCGGCCCGCTGACCGAGCTGCTGCCGCGCTTCGCCAGGGGCGAGTGGTGGCCGTTCTGGCTGGCCGGCGCGATCGCGGCGGCCCTCGCCGCGCTCGTCCTGCGGGAGGCCCTCCACTCGCGCCAGACGGCGGGCACCACCCGGGCGAAGTACTCTGGGTAGCGCACGAACGAGCGCCCGCTGGTGCGGCGGCGGTAGGCGATCGGCACCTCGGCGGGCTCGATGCCGGCGCCCCACAGCGACAGGGTCAGCACCTGCGCGTAGTTGTAGTCGTGGCGGATGCGCGCGGCCTGGAGCGCCCTCGCCGAGAAGGCACGGAAGCCGGTCTGGGCGTCGGTGAGCACCGTGTGCATGACCGTCCCGAGCAGGGCGGTGGCCGTGCGGTTGGCGAGGGTCCGGTGCCAGCTCATGCCCGCGCGGCCGTTCAGCCGCTCGGGGGTGCGCAGGAAGCGCGAGCCGAGCACGTAGTCGGCGCGGCCGCTTGCCACGGGCTCGAGGACGCGCTCGAGGTCGGCGGGGTCGTACTCGCCGTCGGCGTCGAGGTAGGCGGCCGCGGCATAACCCTCGTCGCGGGCGAGGTCCAGGCCGGTGCGAAGAGCGGCTCCCAGGCCGCGGCAGCGGTCGTGCGAGACCACTCGGGCGCCGTGATCGCGGGCGATGCGGGGCGTCGAGTCGGTGGAGCCGTCGTCCACTACCAGAACGTCGACCGGCAGGCCGCAGGCCTCCTCCGGCATCCGCGCCAGCACGCCGCCGATCGCCTGCTCCTCGTTGCGGGCCACGAGTAGCGCCAGGCAGCGGGCGCGCTCCGCGGCGGGAGGCGCCTCGACCGCGGGATCGAGCACGGGCACGAGCGGCCGGCCCCGCGCCGCGGCCGGAGCCTCCACGCCGAGCAGGGTCGCCGCGGTGCCCGCCAGCTCGAGCACGGAGCGCGGCTCGGGGCTCACCGCGCCCGGCACGGCGCCCCGGCCCCAGAGCGCGAACGGCACCGGCCGCTCGCCCCAGTCGAGGT
>DATACN010000003.1:0-8295 GCA_036258995.1 Thermoleophilaceae bacterium
CGAGGATCTGGGTGCCGTAGGGCGTGTGCACGACCTCGGGGTGGAACTGGATCCCGTACAGGCCGCGCTCGGCGTCCTCCATGGCCGCCACCGGCGACTCCGTCGAGGAGGCCAGCGCCTTGAAGCCGGGCGGTGCCTCGAAGACCGTGTCGCGGTGGCTCATCCAGCAGGTCTGCTCCCCCGGCAGCCCGCGAAGCAGCCGGCCGCCGTGGGAGACGGTCAGCCGCGAGCGGCCGAACTCCCCCACCTGTGCGCCCTCGACCCTGCCGCCGAGGGTGAGCACCATGGCCTGCATGCCGTAGCAGATGCCCAGCACGGGAACCCCCAGCTCGAGCAGCTCCGGCCGCAGCTTGGGAGCCCCCTCGGCGTATACGGAGGCGGGGCCGCCCGACAGCAGCAGCCCCCTCGGGCGCCGGCGCTCGATCTCCTCGAGCGGCACGTCGTGCGGCAGCAGCTCGGCGAACACCCCGCATTCGCGCACGCGGCGCGCGATCAGCTGCGAGTACTGCCCTCCGAAATCCAGGACCAGGGCCTCGTCATGCGTGGCCGCGCCCTCACGCTCGGTCGTGGGGGAGCTGGCGACGAGTTCGCTCAAACCTGGGCTGGTTCCTCGACTGCCGAAGCGCTGCCGTTGACGACGCCGTCAGGGGCCGGCGCGGCCTTGGCGGCGGAGACCGCGCCCATGCCGATGGCCTGGTCGCGCTGGAGCTGCTTGCCCTCCGTCTGGAGCGACGGGGCGACCATGACCTCGGCGCGGTGGAAGGACGGGATGTCCTCGTAGCCGCAGGTGGCCATGGAGGTGCGCAGGCTGCCCATCAGGTTGAAGGTGCCGTCGTTCTCGTGGGCCGGGCCGAGCAGGATCTGCTCGAGGGTGCCGTTCTGGGTGGTCTTGACCCGGGCGCCTCGCGGCAGCGAGGGATGGAACGTGGCCATGCCCCAGTGGTAGCCGCGGCCCGGCGCCTCATACGCGCGCGCGAGCGGGGAGCCGATCATCACGGCGTCCGCTCCGCAGGCGAAGGCCTTGGCCACGTCGCCGCCGTTGCGCATGCCGCCGTCGGCGATGACCTTGACGTACTCGCCCGTCTCGAGCATGTGCTGGGAGCGAGCCGCCTGCACGTCGGCGATCGCGGTGGCCTGCGGCACGCCGATGCCGAGCACCCCGCGGGTGGTGCAGGCCGCGCCGGGTCCGACGCCCACGAGGACCCCGACCGCGCCGGTACGCATGAGGTGGAGGCCGGTCGAATACGACGCGCAGCCGCCGACCACCACGGGCACGGGCACGTCGCGGATGAACTCCTTGAGGTTGAGCGGCGGCCGCGACTCGTCGGTGGAGACGTGCTCGGCCGAGATCACGGTGCCCTGGATCACGAGGATGTCGAGGCCGGCCTCGAGCGCGATCTCGTACCACGTGCGTACCCGCTGCGGCGTGAGCGAGGCCGCCGCGACCACGCCCTGGTCCTTGATCTCCCGGATCCGCTGGGCGATCAGCTCCTCCTTGACGGGCTCGCGGTAGATGCGCTGCATCTCCGTGGTGGCGTCCTCCTTGGGGAGCTCGGCGATGCGGGCGAGCTCCTCGTCGGCACGCTCGTACCGGGTCCAGATGCCTTCCAGGTTCAGGACGGCGAGGCCGCCGAGCTTGCCGATCTGGCCGGCGGTGGCAGGCGAGACGACCCCGTCCATGGCCGAGGCGAGCAGCGGCAGCTCGAAGCGATACGGGCCGAGCGTCCAGGTGATGTCGATGTCGTCGGGATCGCGGGTGCGCCGTGACGGCACGATCGCGATGTCGTCGAACCCGTAGGCGCGACGGCCCTTCTTGCCGCGACCGATCTCTACTTCCATGAAGGCATCCTAGGCTCGCTTACGGACGAAGCCTGACCTTACTAGCCGGTTCTCGCCGCAGAACGCGAAGAAAGCTCCTCGAGGGTCTCGACCCGGACCTCCTGGGCCAGCCGCTCGGCCTCGCGGGCGTCCACGACGCCGGCCCCGAAGTGCTGCGTCGACTCCGCCCCGCAGGCCACGCCGAAGCCCACGCACTCCTGCGGTGGGCGCCCGCCGTAGCGGGCCGCCACGTACCCGGCCAGGAAGGCGTCGCCCGAGCCCACCGCCGACACCGGCTCGAGCGGCTCGAGGGTGGCCCTGTAGAGGCAGAGCGAGTCCGAATCGGCGCCGTCGCCGACGAGCGCCAGGCAGCCGTCCGGCAGCGTCATGAGCGCCTCGCGGGCGCCCATCTCGAGGATCTCGCGCACGCCGGTGCGACGATCGTCGTCGTCGTCGAACTCGTGGCCCACGAGCTCCTCTGCCTCCAGCTCGTTGGGGCTCACCACGGCGGGGCCGGCTCGGGTGGCCAGCCGCAGCGGCTCGCCCTCGGAGTCGAGGACGACGGTCACGTCGAGCTTCTTCAGATCCTCGACCAGGCGGGCATACAGGCCGGCGTCGACGCCGCGGGGCAGGCTCCCCGCGAACACGCAGACCGCCGCCCCCTTGGCGAGGTAGAGCAGCTTGTCGACGAACAGCTCCAGCTCGGCCTCGGTCACCTTGGGGCCGCGCTCGTTGATCTCGGTCTGCTCGCCGCTCGTGGGGTCCACGACGGCCGTGGAGGTGCGCGACTCCTCCCGGATCCTGACGAAGTCGTTGAGGATCGCCTCCTCGGTTAGGTGCTCGATGATCCGCGTGCCGGTCGGCCCGCCCGCGACCCCGGTCGCGATCACCGGCTGCCCGAGCGCCTTGAGCGCGCGTGCCACGTTCACTCCCTTGCCGCCGGCCATCGCGGTCTGCTCGACCGCGCGGTGGCGGCGCCCCAGCCGGAAGTTGGGCACGGCGAGCGTCTTGTCGATGGCGGCGTTGAGGGTGACTGTGATGATCATCGAGCTTGCGTTGTCTCCCGCTCCTCGTCTCGCACCACCCGCATCCGCACCCCGAGCCGCCTGGCCCCGAGCATCCCTGCGGCGAGCAGGACGAGGACTAGCAACAGCGTGAAGGGTATTCCGAGCAGCGCGAGCGCCTTGCGGAAGGTGCCGGGATCCGGCACCTCGCGCGCCGTCACGAGCGCGATCCTGTGCAGCGGCTCGCCGTCCCGGAGGACCGTCACGGAGCCGACGCGCGTGCCCGCCGGCAGCGGGCCCTCGACCTCCCGCGGGGCCCGCACGCGCCGCTCCAGCCGCTGCCCGCGCCGGAGGGTGACCCTGACCGCGCGCCGGGGCACGAGCGGCGCCCGCGCGTCGAGCAGCTCGACCTCGGGCCTTGCCAGGACCCGGCGCCGGGCGAGCGCCACGACCTGGCGGAAGCGCCCCAGGCCCCAGCGAAGGAGGGTCAGCGTGTCGGCGTCGCGACCGGACTCCCCGGGCTCGCCCATCACCACGCTGACCACGCGCGCCCCGCGGCCGGCTGCGGCGCCGACCAGCAGGTACCCCGCGCCCAGCGTGTGGCCGGTCTTGATGCCGTCCACGAAGGGATGGCTCGCCACCAGCCGGTTGCGGTTCTCCACCACCCTCTCCCGCGCGCCCGACTCGAGCACGGCCCGCGGCATGTCCACGATCCGCGCGAAGCGGCGGTTTCGCATCAGGTGCGTCGCGAGCTCGGCGAGGTCGGAGGCCGTCGAGTAGTTGTCCGGGTCGTCGAACCCGATCGGGTTGGCGAAGCTGGTGTCGTCGAGCCCGAGCTCCTCGGCCCGGGCGTTCATCTCCTCCACGAACGCCTCGCGCGACCCGCTCACCCCCTCCGCGATCGTCACCGCGGCATCGTTGGCGCTCTCCAGCAGCAGGGCCTCGAGCAGATCGGACAGCCGCATCCGCTCCCCGGTCGCGAGGTCGATCTTGGACTCCTGGGGCAGGGCGTCATATGGCGGCGCGGCGAACACCTCGCCGGGGTCGGCGCGCTCCAGGGCGAGCAGCGCGGTCATCAGCTTGGTGGTGCTGGCGATCGCGCGGCGCTGGTCTGCGTTCTTGCCGAACAGGCGGGTGCCGTCGGCGGCGTCGATGACGATCGCCGAGTCCGCCCCCGGGACGTCGGGGTCGCCCGGCGCGGCCGCGGCCGGCGCGGCGGCGGCGAGGGCTGCGGCCGCGGCGAGCGCCGCCAGCCGTCGAGCTGCCCGCGTCACTCGCGCAGCCTGATCCGCTGCCCGGACACGAGGGCCTGCGGGTCGAGCTCGGGATTGAGCTCGAGGAGGGTCTCCACCGGGACGCCGGTGGTCTCCGCGATGCCGCCCAGGGTGTCGCCGACCTTCACCGTGTAGAAGGTCCGCTGCGGCCGCGGAGTCGTGGTCGTGCGCTCGCGCTGGCCGGACGCCTGGCGTCCCGCCCGGGGCTGGCGGTCCCCGTCCTCGTCACCGGTCCCGGACGTGAAGACGATCCCGAGGAAGGCGATCGTGAACAGGACGAGCGCCAGGGGCGCGAGCAGGCGGGCTGGGCTCGATCGTGCGTCGTCTGGCATGTCTCGCGGCGGACCGCGCCGAGCAGGATAGGGCGAGCGGCGGGCCGGAGCGTCCGGCGCGGCGCCCGAAGGCACGCCGGACCGCCGGGGACGCTAGAGCTCCCAGGCCGCCACGCGGAGCTCCTCCGCTGCCGCCGACGCCGCGCTCGCCGGATCGCCGCCGCGCTCCGCGTGGGCGTCGACGATCGAGCGGGACGCGCTGATCAGCCCTCCGGCCCGGTGCGGGGCGAAGGCGGGGCCCAGGTCCTCCACCCGGCCGCCCTGGGCACCCACCCCCGGCAGCAGGAAGATCGCCCTCGGCATCAGGGCGCGAAGCCGCTCGAGCAGGCCGGGCTCGGTGGCCCCGGTGACCGCGCCCACGCACGACAGGCCGCTCTCGCCCACGTGCTGCGCCCCGAGCTCGTCGACCAGACGGGCCAGGCGGTCATGCAGCGGCGGGTCGCCCGCGTCCTGGAGCTCGGCCGCGCCGGGGTTCGACGTGCGGACCAGCGCGAAGCAGCCCGCGCCGGCCGCGGCGGCGGCCTCGACGAGCGGCTCCAGGGAGTCCCGGCCGGGAAGCGGGCTGGCGGTGAAGGCGTCGGCTCCCAGCCCCGGCACGTCGCCGAAGGGACCGGGCGTGCTCCCGACGAGCGCCTGGCCATACGCGCGCGCGGTGACGGGCACGTCGCCACGCTTGCCGTCTGCGATAACCAGCAGCCCCTGATCCCGGGCGGCGGCGGCCGTCTCCGCGAGCGCGGCCCAGCCCGGTGCTCCCAGCCGCTCGAAGCAGGCGAGCTGGAGCTTGACCGCGACGCAGGCCGGCCCGGCCGCCTCGATGGCGGCGCGGCAATGCCGGGCTACGGCGCGCGCGGTGGCCTGTGCGACATCACCCTCACCGGTGTCGGCCGTCGCGGAGGGCCACAGGCTGGCCGGGTCGGGATCCAGCCCCAGCACGACTCGGCTGCGACGCTCCTCTACGAGCGCCGCCAGCCGGTCGCCGAAATGCTGCAGGGGCTAGGACCCCTTGACGGCCTTCTTCAGGCCCGAGCCGGCCGAGAACTTGGGCACCTTGCTGGCCGGGATCTGGATCTTCTCGCCCGTTTGGGGGTTCACTCCCTGCCGTGCGCCGCGGTCGCTGACCGAGAACTTGCCGAAGCCGGTGAAGTTCACCTCGCTGCCGCGCTTGAGAGCTCCCTCGACCACGTTGATGAACGAGTCGACAGCCTTGGTCGCGTCGCCCTTGGAGAGACCGGAGTCCCGGGAAACCTCGTCGATGAACTCCTGCTTGGTCACGCGATTCCTTCCTTATCGGGTTCGAAATGCCCTCGGAACGTAACAACTAGGCCCGTGCCAGCGGCACCTAGGCACCCGAGACCGACATCTCGCCGATCAGCACCGGCGGCGCCTTCACGCTGCCGCCGAACGGCACCCAGCGGGCCTCTCCGCCCACGGCGCGGACGGCCTTGAGCATCGACACCAGGTCGCTCGCGATCGTGAGCTCGCGAGCCGGACGGCCCAGTTCACCGTCCTCGATCAGCCGGCCCGTGGCCCCGACCGAGAAGGTCCCCGAGACGGGGTTCACGCCGGAATGCAGCCCAGCGACATCGGTCACGTAGAGGCCCTCCCCCGCTTCGGCGGCGAGGTCGTCGAGGCTGCCCCGGCCCGGTTCCACGACGAGGTTGCTGGTGCCCACCGCCGGCGGCGAGCGGTAGGAGCCGCGGCCGGCGTTGCCGGTCGTCTCGCGGCCCGCCTTGCGGGCAGTGCGCGCGTCGAAGAGGAAGGTACGCAGGCGGCCGCCCTCGATCAGCGGCGTGCGCCGCCTGGGCGAGCCCTCGCCGTCGAACGGAGCGCTGCCGGGTCCCTCGGGGTCGGTCCCGTCGTCGATCAGGGCAAGCGCCGGATCGGCCACCTCGTCGCCCTCTCGGTCGGCGAACAGCGAGCGGCCCCGCTGAACGGCCTCTGCCGACAGCATCGAGCCGATGAAGCCGAGGAAGGAGGCGGCCACGAAGGCGTCGAGCAGGACGGGGCACTTGCGGCTCTCCGGCTGGCGCGCGCCAACCAGCTCGATCGCCCGCTCGGCCGCCTCGGAGCCGATGGCCTCCGGATCGAGCGCGGCGGGATCGCGCCCCAGGCCCACGCCGAGACCGGTCATCAGGTCGGCCCCCTCGCCGGCGAAGGCCGACGCGTAGGCCCAGGCCTCGGTCACCGCGTAGCCGCCGGCGAAGCCGCGGGAGTTCGCCAGCGCCACCTCCGCCTCGGCGTCGGAATAGACCGCGTTCTCGACCTGCGTCACGCCCTCGCGCGAGCGCGCCACCCGCTCCACCTCGAGCGCCAGCGCGACCTTGCGCTCGGTGCTCCATTCGGCGAGCTCGGCCGAGGCAAGGCCCTCCACGTCGGTGCTGCCGAACTCCTCCGGCAGGCCCTCGTGCTCGTCGGGGTCGGCGACGCGCGCCGCCTCGAAGGCCGACCGCGCCAGGCCCGCGACGCCCTGGTCCGACAGATCCGTGCCGTAGGCGTAGCCCGAGCGCCCGTCGCTGAAGGCCCTCACCCCCACCCCGCGTCCGCCGGCGTCGCTCAGGCTCTCGACCTCGCCGTCGTACACGCGCACGATGCGGCTGACCGTGCGCTCGGCCCAGGCGTCGGCGTCGCTCGCGCCCGCCTCGGCGGCCGCCTCGACTGCCCGCCGGGCGACGTCCTCGAGGTCGCTCACGAGCCGGTGCCCCCGACGGTCAGCTGCCGGATGCGCACGTGCGGCTGGCCCACGCCGGCCGGGACGGTCTGCCCCGCCTTGCCGCAGTAGCCGGTGGCGATGTCCAGGTCGCCGGCGATCCCATCGATCGCGGCCAGCGCCTCGAGGCCGTTTCCGACGAGCGTGGCGCCGCGCACCGGCGAGGTGACTTTGCCGTCCTCGATCAGGTAGCCCTCGGAGACGCCGAAGACGAAGTCGCCCGTCGCCGGCTCGACCTGCCCGCCGCCGAACGAGACCGCATAGAGGCCGCGCACGACGTCGGCGATGAGGTCCTCGGCGCTGGCCTGGCCGGGCGCGAAGTAGGTGTTCGTCATGCGCGGGACCGGCAGGTAGCGGAACGACTCGCGCCGGCCGTTGCCGGTCGACTCGACGCCGTCCTTGCGCGCGCGCAGCAGGTCGTAGAGGTAGGAGGTCAGCTTGCCCTCCTCGATCACGGTGGTCCGGCGCGTAGGCGTGCCCTCGTCGTCGATCCCGTCGCTGCCCCACTCGCCGCTGCGGCGGCCGTCGTCGTAGGCGGTCACGAACGGCTCGGCCACGGTGTCGCCGATCTTGCCCGCGTACACGCTGGCCCGCTTCTGCACGGCGTCGGCCTCGAGGCCGTGGCCCACTGCCTCGTGCAGCAAAACCCCACCGAAGCCGTTGCCGACCACCACCGGCAGCCGGCCCGTCGGGGCGTCGACCGCGTCGAGCATGGCCAGCGCCTTGCGGGTGGCGGTCTCGGCCACCTCCTCGGGGTCGGGAGCGAGGAGCTCCCAGCCCGCGTGGCCTCCGCGCGTGTGGGTCCCTGTCTCGACGCGGCCGTCGCGCCGGGCCACGACCTGCGCGCTCAGGCGGATGCGGGTGCGGTCGTCGGCGGCGGCCAAGCCTTCGGAATTGAAGACTTCGACCTTTCGCCTGCCCTGGGCGTAGCCGACGCGCACCTGCGCGACCTCACCGCCGGCGGCACGTGCGCGCTCGTCGCAGGCGCGCAGGACGTCCCGCTTCGCCGCGGCGTCCACGTCCTCGGGCGCCGTGGCCACCTGGTGCACACGCTCGGGCGCAGGACTCTCCAGTGCCGCGGGCTCGCGCCGCTCGCCGCGCACCGCCCCCGCCACCGAGCCCGCCGCGCGCAGCAGCTCCTGCTCCGAGAGCCCGTCCAC
>DATACN010000004.1:0-13546 GCA_036258995.1 Thermoleophilaceae bacterium
GTGAAGCCGCGCGAGACGCAGCCCGGCCAGTAGGCGAGCTTCACTCCTCCTGCCCTCCTTCTCGCTGGGCGCCTTCCTCGTCCTCGGCTTCCTCGCCGACGATGTAGAGGTTCAGCTCGATGCGGTCGTCCTTCGACTCGATCTCCTTGAAGATGCGCCGCACCTGATCCTGGTCGGGCAGCTTGGGATGGGTCAGGGCCTTCTTCGGCGTGACCTTGCCTGACTTCAGGCCGCGGAGCGCGGTTGGCAGGCTCTCCATCAGCTGCCTGACGGCGCTAGGTTCGGTCTGTCCCTTGATCAGCGAGCCGTCGCCGAAGGAGCGCGGCAGCAGCTGCGCCTCGAACAGGGTCCCGTACTTCTCGATCAGGTTCGTGAACGCCTGTTCGTGGCCGTAGCCGTTGTTGCGGTCCTTGATCTCGTAGTCCGCGGTGGCGCGGCGGCGCAGCCGCATGATCTGGCTCATCGGAGCCACGTCCTTGGGGCAGACCTCGATGCAGGCGAAGCAGTGGGTGCAGTCGTAGATGCCGTGCGGGTCCTCGGCCAGATCGCGCAGGCGCTCCTCGGTGGCGGCGTCGCGGGGGTCGCCCACGAAGCGGTAGGCCTTGGCGAGCGCCGCCGGCCCGATGAAGTTCGGATCGACCTCGAGCGACAGGCAGGCCGAGACGCAGACTCCGCAGTGGATGCAGGCCATGGACTGGGTCACGTCGATCATGGACTCGGCGTCGACGATGTACTCGCGCTCGGGAGGGTCGCCCTCCGGCAGCAGCCAGGGCACGACCCGCTGGACCTTCTTCCAGTGGACCGCGTCCATGTCCACGATCAGGTCCTTGATCACCGGCATGTTCCCCATCGGCTCGACCGTGATCGCGCCGTTGCGGGCCCGCTCGGCCGCGTCGGAGATGCGGGTGTTGCAGGCCAGCGCCGACTTGCCGTTGATGCGGACGCCGCAGGAGCCGCAGATCGCCGCCCGGCAAGAGCACCGGATGGCCAGCGAGGCGTCCTCGCGATCCTTGACCTGGAGGATCCCGTCCAGCACCGAGCGCTCGGGGTCGAGGTCTACGTCGTAGTCGTGCCAGTACGCCGCCTGGCCCGACTCGGGGTCGTAGCGGCGGACCTTCAGGGTGTAGTCAGCCATTCGCCCCCATCAATACTTGCGCTCCTCGGGCTGCCACTGTGTGACGGTCACCTCGGAGTAGGAGATCTCGGGCTCGGCGCCGTTGTGCGAGACGTTGATGTGCCTCTGCCACTCGTCGTCGTTGCGCTCGGGGAAGTCCGTGCGGTACTGGGCCCCCCGGCTCTCCTTGCGCTCGAGCGCGCTCACCACGATGGTTTCCGCGTTGTCGAGCATGAACTGGAGCTCGAGCGCTCCAAGCAGGTCCTGATTGAAGACCGTGCCGTGGTCGTCGATAGCCGGGCTCTGCGCCTCTTCCTTGAGCCGGCGCACGGTCTCGAGCGCGGTGCGAAGGCCGTCCTCGTCGCGGAAGACCGCCACGTACTTGTCCATGGTGGCTCCGAGCTCGGCCTTGATCTCCGAGACGCGCCGGCCGCTTCGCTCGCGCCCGGTGATCTCGCCGATCGACTTCTCCTCGTCCTGGAGCAGCGCGCGTGACGGCTCGGGCATGCCCATGCTCTTGCCTACCTGCGCGGCGTGCAGGCCCGCGCGGCGGCCGAAGACGAGCGTGTCGAGCAGCGAGTTGGCGCCCAGCCGGTTGCCGCCGTGCACCGAGACGCAGGCGCACTCCCCGGCCGCGTAGAGGCCCGGGATGTCGGTCTGGCCGTTGGTGTCGGTCTTGACCCCGCCCATCACGTAGTGGTTGCCGGGCTTGATGTGGATCGGCTCCTTGGTGATGTCGACCCCGGCGAAGTCGCGGCCCACGTTCACGATCTCGCGCAGCGCCTCGTGGATGCGCTTCTTCGGCACGACGGTGATGTCGAGCGCCACGGTGCCGTCCTCGAAGCCGCGGCCCTCGTCGATCTCGGTCTGCTCGGCGCGCGAGACCACGTCGCGTGAGGCGAGCTCCATCTTGTTGGGGGCGTACTTCTCCATGAAGCGCTCGCCCTCGGCGTTGTAGAGGTGGGCGCCCTCGCCGCGCGCGCCTTCGGTGATCAAGAGCCCCAGGCCCGCCAGGGTGGTCGGGTGGTACTGGATCATCTCCATGTCCATCAGCGGCGCGCCGACGCGGTAGGCCATGGCGATCCCGTCCCCGGTGCAGATCAAGGCATTCGTGGTGGGGTCGTAGACCTGCCCGTTGCCGCCGCTCGCGAGGATCACGGCCTTGGCCTCGAACATCTCCATCGAGCCGTCGCGGATGTTGCGGTTGACGGTCCCGCACACCCGCCCGTCGTCGTCGCGAACGAGCGCCGTGGTGAACCACTCCTCGTAGCGGTACACCTCGTCGTGCTTCATCAGCTGCTCGTAGAGCACGTGCAGGATCGCCTGCCCGGTGATGTCGGCCACGTAGTAGGTGCGGGCGGCGGAGGCGCCGCCGAAGGCCCGCTTGCCCAGGCGACCCTCCTCGTTGCGGTGGAAGGTCACCCCCAGGTGCTCGAGCGCGAGGATCTCGTTGGGTGCCTCGCGGCACATGATCTCGATGGCGTCCTGGTCGCCGAGGAAGTCGGAGCCCTTGACCGTGTCGTAGGCGTGGGACTCCCAGGAGTCCTCGGGATCGAGGGCCGCGTTGATCCCGCCCTGGGCCGCGTTGGAGTGCGACCGCACGGGATGAACCTTCGAGAGAATGCCAACGTTGGCGCCCTGCTCCGCGGCGGCCAGCGCGGCGCGCTGGCCCGCGAGTCCGGCTCCGATTACGAGGACGTCGTGCTGGGGCATGAAGGCCGCGCGATTCTATGTGACCGCGCCGGGGGCGCAGCCGGGGGCTAGGCGACTTTCCGTTCCTATGGAACGCAAACTCGCCTCACCCCCGGTGGATAGACGCCTCGCAACCCTGGCCGCGCGGCAACACGGGGTCGTCAGCCGGAAGCAGCTGCACGCCTTGGGCCTCAGCGGCGGCGCGATCGAAAAGCGGGCACGTAAGGGAAGGCTCCACCGGGTCCACCGGGGCGTTTACTCCGTGGGCCATCGCCTCCTCACCCGCGACGGGCGGTTCATGGCCGCCGTTCTCGCGTGCGGTGAGGGGGCGGTTCTGAGTCATGTGAGTGCCGCCGTCCTGTGGGGCCTCCTTCGACGCGAGGCGCAAAGCGTTCACGTGAGCGTGCCGGCAAGCGGGGGCCGGAGCCAGCGGCGCGGGATAGTCGTTCACAAGTCGCCCCTACAGGAGGACGAGGTCGCGAGGGTCGCCGGCATTCCCGTCACCACACCGGGCCGGACCATCGTCGACCTCGCCGACACCGAGCCGCGGCGGACGGTCGAGCGGGCCATCGACGAGGCGGAATATCTCCGCCTCGACTGCGCGGGCCTCACGCCGCGGCCCGGGCGCACCGGGACCGGCCTCCTCACCCGGCTCCTTTCGGAGCACCGCGCGGGCTCGACCCTCACGCGTTCCGAGCTCGAGGAGCTCTTTCTGGCCACTTGCAAGCGCTGCCACCTACCCAGCCCAGACGTGAACAGCTTCGTAGGGGGCTACGAGGTGGATTTCGTGTGGCGCGAGTCGCGGCTGATCGTCGAGACCGACGGGCATGCGGCTCATGGCACGCGCCGCGCCTTTGAGCGCGATCGGCTGCGAGATCTTGAGCTGACGGCGGCTGGGTGGAGGGTGGTCCGCATCACTCACGCGCGTCTTTCGCATGAGCCCGACGCCGTTGCCGCGCAGCTCGGGAAGCTCCTCTAGGCAGCTCGGGAAGCTGCTCTAGGCAGCTCGGGAAGCTCCTCAGGTCTGCACCGGCCGCAGGGCCCTGCGGAGCTGCCCCACCGTCACCACCCCGCGCAGTACGCCATCGGCGTCTACCGCCATGAGGGCGCCGAGGCGCGCCAGGGCTTCCTTGGCGAGCAGTGCCTCGAGCGGGTCCTCGAGCCGCACCCGCAGCCCACTGCCGTCGTCGACCCGGGCCATGGCCTGGGCCACGGTGCGGATCGAGCGCTCGCCGGCGGGAGTGCCCTCCACGGCCTCGCGGGTGATCACGCCGACAAGCCGGCGGTCGGCGTCGACCACCGGGAACCAGGGCCAGCCGTAGCGCAGGAAGTAGTCCTCCTCGGCGCGGTCGAGGCCGAGGCTGGTCGGCAGGGCCACCGGCTCGGCGTCCATCACGTCGGCTACCCGCAGCCCTTCGATGCGGCCGCTGATGGCACTTTGTACCTCGGCGCTCCTAGCCGCCTGGTTGAGGAAGATCCCTATGAATGCCAGCCACACGCCGCTGACCAGGCTGCCCTGCACGAACAGCACCACCCCGACGCCGATCATCACGTAGGCGAAGCCTCGCCCCAGGCGCGCGGCGAAGCGTGTGGCTCGGTTGCGGTCTCCGGTCCGCCACCAGGCGATCGCCCGCGCGATCCGGCCACCGTCGAGCGGGAAGCCGGGAATCAGGTTGAACGCGAGCAGCCAGAAATTCACGAACGCCAGCCAGCCCAGCACCGCCACCGCGTCGTCGGCCGCGGCGTTGTCGAAGCTGCTCGTGGCGAAGACGTCGTCGGCGTTGGCGATCAGCGTTCCGATGCCGAAGCAGGCCGCGGCGATCACGAGCGTCACGATCGGGCCCGCGATGGCCACCTTGAACTCGACCCCGGGTGAGTCGGTGTCGCGCTCCAGCTTGGCCACCCCGCCGAACAGCCACAGATCGATGCCGGTGATCGGGATGCCGTTGCGTATGGCCACCACGGCGTGGCCGAGCTCGTGGAGCAGGATCGAGGCGAAGAACAGGAACGCGCCGACGACCGCGAGCCCGAAGGAGGCGAAGTAGTCGGACAGCGACCAGATGATCAGGAACAGGACGATCAGCCAGCTCAGATCGACACCGATCCGGATGCCGAACACCCGAGCGAGCTGGATTGAGCCGCCGCCGAACACGGTGAATGTGATGGTGGCAGACTGCCCGCCTTATCCGAGCGAGGAAAGGACCCACTTGGCTCACAGCGTGACCTTCATCCCCGGCGACGGCACCGGGCCCGAGATCGCCGAGGCGACCAAGCGCGTGCTCGAGGCGACCGGCGTCGAGTTCGAGTGGGACTTCCAGGACGCAGGGGTCGACGTGTACGAGGAGGAGGGAAACCCGCTGCCGGAGCGGACCCTCGACTCGATCCGGGAGCGGGGCATAGCGATCAAGGGCCCCACCACCACGCCGGTCGGCACGGGGCACCGTTCGATCAACGTCGCGCTCCGAAAGGAGTTCGACCTCTACTCGTGCATCCGCCCCTGCAAGGCCTACGAGGGCGTGCGGACGAAGTTCCCCGACACCGACATCGTGGTCGTCAGGGAGAACACCGAGGACCTCTACGCCGGCATCGAGTTCGAGCAGGGCACCGAGGAGGAGGAGAAGCTGGCCAAGTTCCTGGCCGACGAGCTCGACAGCCCGATCCGGGACGAGTCAGGCATCTCGATCAAGCCGATCTCGGTGTTCGGCTCGAAGCGGATCGTGGAGTCGGCCTTCGACTACGCCAAGGAGTACGGGCGCAAGAAGGTCACGGCCGCGCACAAGGCAAACATCATGAAGCACACCGACGGGCTGTTCCTCGAGGTGGCCCGCAAGGTCGCCGAGCAGCACGATGACATCGAGTTCGAGGACCGGATCATCGACAACCTCTGCAACCAGCTCGTCTCGCGGCCCGAGGAGTACGACGTGATCGTGCTGCCGAACCTCTACGGCGACATCGTGTCCGACCTCGGCGCCGGGCTGATCGGCGGACTGGGCCTGGCACCAGGCGCCAACATCGGCGAGAAGGGCGCGATCTTCGAGGCGACGCACGGGTCGGCCCCCAAGTACAAGGGTCAGAACAAGGTCAACCCCACGGCGCTGATGCTGTCCGGGGTGCTGATGCTCCACCACCTGGACGAGCACGAGGCCGCCGACCGCCTCGAAGCCGGGATCGCGACGGTGATCAAGAAGGGCGAGAAGGTCACCTATGACCTGAAGCCGAACCGCGACGACGAGTCCGCGGTCGGGACCTCGGAGTTTGCGGACGCTGTGATCGAGGAAATGCAGAACCATGGCTGAGCCGATGAAGGTGGCGGTGACCGGCGCGGCCGGCGCGATCGGCTACTCGCTGCTGTTCCGGATCGCGGCCGGCGAGATGCTGGGCGAAGACCAGCCCGTCGAGCTCCGGATGCTCGAGATCGGCGACGCGATGGAGGCGCTCGAGGGAGTCGCCATGGAGCTCGACGACTGCGCCTTCCCGCTGCTCAAGCGAATGGAGCTCACCGACGACGCCAAGACGGCCTTCGACGGCGCCAGCGTGTGCCTGCTTGTGGGGGCCAAGCCACGCGGCAAGGGCATGGAGCGCTCCGACCTGCTCCAGGAGAACGGCAAGATCTTCGGCCCGCAGGGACAGGCCATCAACGACAACGCGGCCGACGACGTGCGCGTGCTGGTCGTCGGAAATCCCGCCAACACCAACTGCCTGATCGCGATGAACCACGCGCCCGACGTGCCCGACGGGCGCTTCACCGCGATGACGCGACTGGATCACAACCGCGCCCTGGCACAGCTGGCGAACAAGGTCGGCTGCTCGGTCTCGGACATCTCCAACATGGGGGTGTGGGGAAATCACTCGCCCACCATGTATCCGGACCTGTTCAACGCCAAGGTGAAGGATGAGATCGCCGCGGAGGTCGTGGACGATCAGGAGTGGATCGAGAACGACTTCCTACCCACCGTCGGCAAGCGGGGCGCGGCGATCATCGACGCCCGCGGGGCCTCGAGCGCGGCATCGGCGGCAAGCGCCGCGATCGACCACGTGCGCGACTGGGTGCTGGGCGCCGACGGCTGGCGCTCGATGGCGATCCCCTCGACCGGCGCCTACGACATCGAGGAAGGACTGATCTGCTCGTTCCCGTGCGAATGCTCGGGCGGCGACTACGAGGTGGTCGACGGCATCGAGCTGAACGACTTCTCGCGCTCGAAGATCGAGGCGACTGTCAACGAGCTGATGGAAGAGCGCGAGGCCGTGAAGGAGCTACTGAGTGGCAATGCGCAGTAACTAAGACGGGGTCGCCGCCGAAGGGCGGCGTCCCCTCCGCCGGCCTCTACGCAGGGTGCCACCCCTTCTTGCGCTTCTTCACCTTGCCGTCGGCCTCGAGCTGGGGCAGCACGCGGTAGAGGTAGTTCGCCTTTATCCCCATCGAGTCGGCCAGCTCGGAGATCGTGATTCCGGGCTTGGCCTTGACCAGCTCGAGCGCCTGCAGCGAGCGCGTGCCGCTGCCGCGCGGGCGCCCGCGGCGCCTGGTACCGCGCGCGGTGGACCGGCGCCGGCGTCCGGTGCCTGCGCCGTCGACGTCGGCGAGCGCGGCGGCCGCCTTCTCGAGGCTCCGGTACTCCTCGACCATCGGCCGAAGCTCGCGCAGCCGGGCGTCGATCTCCTTGCGCTTCTCGTCCAGAAAATTGGTCAAAATCTCTCCAGTAATTCGGTGACGAATTAACTGTAACAGTACACCTATTCAACCAGTGACTTCAACTTCTGCAGGGAACCGTCCAGCGCCTTCTTTGTAAGACGTGACACCGTGCGCCCTGCCAGCCTGCCCAGCGGCCCGCCCGGTAGGTCGTACTCGTTGGCGTACGAGAAACGAGTGCCCTCCCCCTGGGGCTCGAACTCGTAGATGACCCGGGCGTGTGAGGCGACCGGGCCCTCGCCCTCCCACACCACCCGCTCGCAAGGGTCGTTCTCCACCACCGTCCAGTGCACCTTGAACTTGCGGCCGGCGAGCTTGAGGCACTGGGTCAGCTCGGAGCCCTGCTCGAGCTGCCCGGGCGGCGAGTCCTCGAGGTGGTCGTGGATCGTCACCCACTCGTCGAGGCGGTCGGGGTCCATCACGAGGTCGTAGACGCGCTCCGGGGAGGCGGCGATGTCGACCGTGCGCTCGGCTCTCACCGCGCCCCCAGCGGCTCGAGCGACTCCCACTCGGCGAGCGCGTGCTCGACAGCCCGCTCGAAGCCGCGAGGCCGGATGCCGTATATGCGTGGGGCCTCGTCCGGGTCGCGAGGCAGCACGTCCGACTCGAGGCTCTGCATCAGCGGGCGCACGAGCTCGAGCGGCTGCTCTGTCACCGCGCTGACGAAGGCGCTGGCCGGCGGGGTGAGCGACACCGACAGCGACAGCGGCATTCGCCCCACACCCATCAGGTCGGCGATCCGCTCGATCATCTCGCCGAAGCTGAGCACGTCGGGACCGGCCACGTCGAGCGAGCGCCCCGCGGCCGCCGGGACCCGGGGGGTACGGGCGAGGAACTCGATCACGTCGCGCTCGTCGATCGGCCGCGTGCGGTTGGTGTGCCAGCCGGGCAGTGGCAGGACCCGCAGCCGCTCCACCAGGCGCACCAGCACCCGGAACGAGGACGAGCCGGCGCCGATCACGATCGAGGCGCGCAGCGCCGTGGAGCCCGGCACGGCGTCCAGCAGGATCCGCTCGACCTCGAGCCGGGACCCGAGGTGCGGTGAGCGCCGGCCCGCCGGCGCGATCCCGCCCAGGTACACGATTCGCTCGACCCCCGCGGCGGTCGCGGCCCGGCCGAAGTTCTCGGCGGCGCGCCTGTCGCGGCCCGCGAAGTCCCGGTCGGCGGCCGCCTCCATCGAGTGGACCAGGTAGTAGGCCGTGTGGCAGCCCTCGAGGGCCTGCTCCACTCCGTCGCCGGTCAGCAGGTCGCCGTCGATCACCTCGACGCCATCGGCCCGCTCCAGCCGGGAGGGCTCGCGCACGAGGGCGCGCACGGGCCGCCGCTCGGCGAGCAGGCGTCGCAGAAGCGCCCCGCCGATGTATCCCGTGGCTCCGGTGACCAATTCCATCAGGAGCGACATCCTCCCGAAATGTTCGCCCCTGGCGGAATCCCGCTAGGAGCGGGCGGCTCGCCGGACAAGGCTGCTTCTTGCAGAAAAACGAAAAAGCTCCGAATTGCGAGAAGGGGACTGGCGCCGGCAGGGTGGGTGCTGCAGGATCGCCTCACATGGCGAAGCAGACGCAAGAGCGAGTCACCTGTGAGGACTGCTTCTTCCATCAGAACATGCTCTGCGCGCTCGACCTCGACAGGCCGTGCCCCACCTTCCGCCCGGCCGAGCGCGGCCTGGCGCCGGAGCGCCAGCTCGCCTTCGTCTTCAGAACCGAGCGCGTGACCGCGGCTTACGCCTTCCCGCAGCCGCAATAGAGCCGCACCCGCCGCAGTAGAGTCGCTTCATGCAGCTCACCGTGCTGGGCAAATCGCCGTCCTGGCAGGACGCCGGCGGGGCTTGCTCCGGGTACCTCGTCGAGGAGGGCGACACGAAGATCCTCATCGACTGCGGCAACGGCGTGTTCGCCAAGCTCCGCGAGCGGGTGGATTACGTGGACGTGGACGCGGTGCTCCTCTCCCATCTCCACGCGGACCACTTCCTCGACCTCGTGCCGTTCGCCTACGCGTTGACCTACGCCCCCCGTCAGCAGCCCGTGCCCGTGGACCGCTGGCCCGGAACCGACGATCCCGCGCGGCCCGCGCTGCACGCGCCACACGGCGCCCGCGAGACGTTCCGGCGCGTGGTCGGCGCCTGGGGGAACGACGACCTGATCGAGAAGGCCTTCGACCTGCGCGAGTACGACGAGGCCGACGAGCTCACGATCGGGCCGGTCAACGTGAAGTTCCAGGGGGTTCCGCACTTCACCGACACGTACGCGATGTGCCTGACCTCGAACAACGGCGCGGGGAAGATCATCTACGGCGCCGACTGCAGCCCCACCGACGCCCTCACCAACTTCGCCAGCGGCAGCGACCTGATGCTGATCGAGGCGACCCTGCCGCGCCCCGAGCGGACCGGTGAGCGCGGCCACCTGACTCCCCGGGAGGCCGGCGAGCACGGCCGGGCAGCCGGGGTGCGGCGGCTGGTGCTCACGCACATCTCAGACGAGCTCGACTCCGACTGGGCCTGCGACGAGGCCACGGCCGGCTTCCAGGGCCCGGTCGAGATGGCACGCGAAGGCGCTACATACGAGGTCTGAACCCATGTCATCGCGGGACCTGTTCGCCAACTTCGAGCGCATGCGGCGCGAGATCGACGAGCTGTTCGGGGACGTCTTCGAGCGCTCGACGGGCTTGCGCGGGCGCGGCTTCTCGCCGTCCGTCGACGTCTTCTACGTCGACGACCCGCCTCGCGCGGTCGTGCGGGCCGACCTGGCGGGCGTGGACATCGAGGACGTCGCGCTCGAGATCCGCGGCCGGCAGCTGCTGATCGCCGGCGAGCGGCGCCCGGGGGAGGCCGGCGGCCGGCTCTACCAGCAGATCGAGATCGAGCACGGCCCCTTCCGTCGCATGGTCGAGCTGGGGGCGGACGTGGTGGCCGACGAGGCGAGGGCCTCGTACACGGACGGCATCCTCGAGGTCGAGGTGCCGCTGGCGCGCAACGAGGAGAGTGCCCGCAGGGTGCCGATCGAAGAGTGAGCATCCACATTCCTTCCGAGAACGGCGAGCCGGCCGAGATCGCCGTCCAGGGCAGCCTGCCGGAGGCCCTCCCGATCCTGCCGCTGCGCGACAGCGTGCCGTTCCCGGAGACGCTGACCCCCCTCGCGATCGGCCAGGAGCGCTCGATCAAGCTCGTCAACGACGTGCTCGGCGGCACGCGCATGCTCGCGATGGTTGCCTCGCGGGAGGGGGCCGAGGAGGAGCCGCACCCGGACCAGCTCTACAAGGTCGGCGTCGCCGGAGTGGTGGCGCGCATGCTGAAGGTGCCCGACGGCTCGCTGCGGATCCTGGTGCACGGGGCGCAGCGGGTGGAGCTCGCCGACTTCGTCGCCACCGAGCCGTACCTGGTGGCGCGCATCAGCGAGGCCCCGGACATCGTGGTCCCGTCGCCCCAGCTCGAAGCCCTGCACCGCAACATCCAGGCCACCTTCTCGCGGATCATCGAGGAGGTCCCGTACCTGCCCGAGGAGCTCCAGATCGCGGTCACGAACCTGGAGGACCCGGCGGAGCTGGCGCACATGATCGCCGGGGCCCTGCGGATCGAGACCGAGAAGAAGCAGGAGCTGCTCGAGGAGCGAGATGTGACAAAGCGCCTGCGCCTGCTGTCGGAGATCCTGGCGCGGGAGCTCGAGCTGGTCGAGATCGGCTCGAAGATCCAGTCGCAGGTCCAGTCGGAGATGGAGAAGGGCCAGCGCGAGTACTTCCTGCGCCAGCAGCTCAAGGCGATCCAGGAGGAGCTCGGCGAGGTCGACGAGCAGCAGGCCGAGGCGGCCGAGCTGCGCGAGCAGCTCGAGGCCGCCGGCCTCCCGGAGCACGCCTGGAAGCAGGCCGACCGCGAGCTTCAGCGCTTCGAGCGCCTGCCGCCGCAGGCAGCCGAGCATGGCGTGATCCGCAGCTACCTGGAGTGGATCGCGGCGCTGCCGTGGTCCAAGCAGACCAAGGACAGCCTCGACCTGCGCAAGGCGAGGAGGGCGCTCGACGAGGACCACTACGACATCGAGAAGGTCAAGGACCGGATCCTCGAGTTCCTGGCGGTGCGCAAGCTCAAGCCCGACGCGGCCTCCTCGATCCTCTGCTTCGTCGGGCCGCCGGGTGTCGGCAAGACCTCGCTGGGACGCTCGGTCGCCCGCGCCATGGGCCGGCAGTTCGAGCGCATCTCCGTCGGCGGGGTGCGCGACGAGTCCGAGATCCGAGGCCATCGCCGCACCTACATCGGCGCCATGCCCGGCACGATCATCCGAGCGATCCGCGACGCGGGCTCGAGCAATCCGGTTCTGATGATCGACGAGATCGACAAGATGGGCGCGGACTTCCGCGGCGACCCGGCGAGCGCCATGCTCGAGGTGCTCGACCCCGAGCAGAACTCGACGTTCCGCGATCACTACCTCGACCTCCAGTTCGACCTCTCGAACGTCTTCTTCATCACCACGGCCAACCAGCTCGACACGGTGCCGCCCGCCCTGCGCGACCGGATGGAGGTGATCGAGCTCGCCGGCTACACGCACGAGGAGAAGCGCGAGATCGCCAAGCGCTACCTGGTGCCGCGCCAGATGGACCGCAACGGCGTGGGGAAATCGAAGATCGAGTTCACCGACGACGCGATCGACGCGATCATCGACGGCTACACACGCGAGGCCGGGGTGCGCAACCTCGAGCGCGAGATCGGCTCCATCTGCCGCAAGGTGGCCCGCGAGTTCGCCGAAGGCAGGCGCAGGTCGAAGCGGGCGATCCGCGCCAGGCAGGTGACGGAGCTGCTCGGCAAGCGCCGGTTCCAGCCCGAAGTGGGACGGCGGACCGGCGAGCCCGGTGTCGCCACCGGCCTGTCGTGGACGCCTGTGGGCGGCGACGTGCTCTTCGTCGAGGCCACCGCGTTCCCGGGCGAGGGAAAGCTCCAGGTCACGGGCCAGCTCGGAGACGTGATGAGGGAATCGGCCGAGGCGGCGCTGTCCTACGTCAAGCGCAGCAGCGCATCGCTCGACGGCGACCTGCCCGACGACTGGTTCCGGACCCACGACGTGCACCTACACGTCCCGGCGGGCGCGATTCCCAAGGACGGCCCGAGCGCGGGGATCACCATGGCCACCGCGCTGGCATCGCTGGTAACGGGGCGGCCGGTGCGCTCCGACACGGCGATGACCGGCGAGGTCACGCTCACCGGCCAGGTGCTGCCGATCGGCGGCCTCAAGGAGAAGGCGCTCGCGGCCCAGCGGGCCGACATCAACCGCCTCGTGATCCCGCGCCGCAACGAGGCCGACATCGACGACATCCCCGAGCACCTGCGCAAGGAGATGGAGTTCGTGCTCGTGGACAGCGCCGACCAGGTCCTGGATGCGGCGCTCGAACCGTCGAAGAACGGATAGGGCGCCTCGCTCCGGGTAAGGTTCCCCCAGCAAATGCGGACCGAGGAGAGTGATGGCAGCTAAGAAGAAGGCCGCTAAGGCCGGAGCAGGAGCGGTTGCCGCTGGCAAGGCGGTCCGCTCGAACGACTACGTGCAGCGCCTGGTCGAGGACGAGGAGCTGCGCGACAACCTCCGGACCGCTTTCCAGTCCGCCAAGAAGGCGTACTCGCGGATGGCCAACGGCAAGGGTCCGGTCAAGGCCCTCACCGAGGACAAGAAGACCCAGAAGGAGCTCAGGGAGGCGGCCAGCTCGCTGCGCGACGCTGCCGACTCGCTGCGCGGCGCCAAGAAGAAGCGCCGCGGCGGATTCGGCAAGTTCCTTCTGGTCGGGATCGTCGGTGCAGGCCTTGCGCTCGCCCTGAGCGAGGACCTTCGCAAGAAGGTGCTCGACGCCCTGTTCGGCGCCGAGGAGGAGTTCGAGTACACGGCCAGCACGACCCCGCAGACTTCCGACACCGGTTCGAGTGAGCCGGTCGGCACGACCTAGCCGGCGCGACAAGCCGGACCAAGCTGAAAGGGGCGCCTCGCGGCGCCCCTTTCTCTTACCCGCCAACCATCCGAGCTCGCCCGCGTTCCTACTCCCCGAAGGGGGACTTGGGAATGGACACCGGAACCAGGCGCGAA
>DATACN010000005.1:0-9818 GCA_036258995.1 Thermoleophilaceae bacterium
CGACCGCATCTTCGACCGCGCCGGCCTGGAGTGGTACAGGGTCGAGTCGGACGTGGGGATGATGGGCGGCTTCGGCGCCCACGAGTACATGGCGCCCTGCGCGGCCGGCGAGAACGACGTGGCCCTGTCGGACGCGGGCTATGCGGCCAACATCGAGGTGGCGAGCGCCGAGCCCCGGCCGGTGGACGGGTTGCCCGACCCGCTCGACTCCCCGGAGCCGGTCGAGACGCCCGGCGCCACCACGATCGAGGCGGTGTCGAAGATGCTCGGCGTCCCGCCGGGCGGCTCGGTCAAGGCGATGCCGATCGTGGCCGAGGGCCGTGGCCCGGTGCTGGTGGTGCTCCGCGGCGACCACCGCCTGAACGAGATCAAGCTCCAGAACGCGCTCGGGGCGCCGGCCCGTCCGGCCCAGCCCGACGAGCTCGCCGACGCCTTCGGCGCGCCGAGCGGCTTCATCGGGCCGGTTGGGGCCCGGGTCGAGGTGGTGGCCGACGAGGCGCTGCGCGGGCTGCGCGGCCTGGTGGCGGGAGGAAACGAGCCGGACATCCATCTGAAGGGGGTGGAGCCCGGGCGCGACTTCGAGCCCACCTGGGCCGACGTCCGCACGGTCGAGGCCGGCGACACCTGTCCCAACGGAGCCGAGATCCGCATTGAGCCCGCCATCGAGGTTGGCAACATCTTCAAGCTCGGCACGCGCTTCTCCGAGCCGCTCGAGGCCACCTACCTCGACGAGCAGGGCACCGAGCGGCTCGTCTGGATGGGCTCGTACGGGATCGGCCCCGCGCGGGTGGCCGCCGCCGCGATCGAGCAGTACGCCGACGAGCAGGGCATCTCCTGGCCTCGCTCGATCGCCCCCTTCGACGTCGAGCTCGTCGGCCTGGGCAAGGAGGGGGAGGAGGCCCGCGGTGTCGCCGAGCGGCTCTACGGGGAGCTCGCGGATGCCGGCCTCGAAGTCCTCTACGACGACCGCGACGCCGGGCCGGGGGAGAAGCTCACGGACGCCGAGCTGCTCGGCTGCCCCCTGCGGCTGACCGTCGGCAAGAAGAGCGTCGAGGCCGGCGAGGTCGAGGTGCAGGTGAGGCGGGGCCAGGAGAAGCGCTCGCTGCCGCTGGAGGGGGCGGGCCAGGCGGCCGCCGATCTCTGGCGCGATCTTCCCTGAGATGGCACGCAGGCAGCCGCTGACCCGACGCCGCCTGCTGGGGCTCGACCGCTCCGGGCCGCCCCCGCCGGAGACGCTGCGACAGCAGCCACTGCACCCGTGGACGCTCCCGAACGCGATCGGCTTCGTGCGCCTGGCCCTGGTGCCGGTGTTCCTCGTCGTCGCGCTCTCGACCGACGACCCGGGGGCCGACGCCTTCGTGATCTTCGCGGTGATCGCCTGGACCGACTACCTCGACGGCCTGGCGGCCCGCCTGACCGGGCAGTACAGCCGCCTCGGGACGCTGCTCGACCCGCTCACCGACCGCCTGCTGGTGGTGTCGGGCGTCGTCGTGGCCTGGAAGTTCGAGCTCCTGCCACGCTGGGCGCTCGCCGTGCTCGCCGCCCGCGAGCTGGTCATGCTCGTGCTCACCCAGCTCGCGCTGCGGCGGGGGATCGACCTCAAGCTGAACATGCTCGGCCGCTGGGCGGTATGGCCGGTGATGTCGGCGCTGGCGCTGTGCCTGATCGTCGAGTCCTGGCTCATCGACGCGGTCCTGTATGTCGGCGTGGCGATGACGCTTGCCGCCACGGTGCTATACGTGCAAGATGGCGTGCGACGGTTGCAACAGTCGTCCACACCCTCAAGCTCTACTTGAAAGTCGCTCTATACTCGCCGTTCCGGACTCGCGAAAGGAACCAATAGATCCATGGACACCTTCCCCGACCTCGGCGCGCTCTCCGACCAGGAGCTCAAGGAGCTGATACAGCAGCTCACCGAGGAGGAGCAGGAGGTCTCATACCGGCGCCGCATCCTGCACGGCAAGATCGACATCCTGCGCGCCGAGCTGGTCAATCGCCTTCGCAAGAAGCACGAGGAGGGCGAGGCGGTGATCACTGGAGCCGACGTCCAGCAGCTCACCGACATCCTGTCCGGGAAGGGAATCCCCGACTCGGAGCCCGAGTAGGGCCCCGCCGTGCACTGCCCCGAGTGCGGCTTCGTCAACGCCGAGGGCGCGAACTACTGCTCGAAATGCGGCGCCTTCCTCGGGGAGCAGAAGAAGGAGGGGGACACGACCGAGGTCTACCAGGTGGATGAGACCGGCGAGCTGAAGCCGGTCGACCTGGAGCAGGTCACCGGGGAGGGGGCCACTCTCGTCATCCGCTCGGGCGGCGGTCGCGCCGGCGAGGCCTTCAACATCGCCGGCGAGCGGATGACGATCGGGCGCAGTCCGGAGGCCGAGGTCTTCCTGGACGACGTGACCGTGTCGCGCAACCACGCGCTGCTGGTGCGCCGCCGCGACGGCCTCTACATCGACGACCTCGGCTCGCTGAACGGCACCTACGTGAACCGCCGCCGGATCGAGTCGCACCTGCTTCAGAACGGCGACGAGCTGCAGGTGGGCAAGTACAAGCTGACCTACCTCGACCGGTGAGCATCGAGGTCACAGAGGCGGCGGCACGGGCCGAGGCGCAGGCCGCGGCGCCTCGTGGCCAGAAGGCGCTCACGATCGGCGCCGTCTGCAAGCAGCTCGAGCGCGAGTTCCCCGACATCTCGATATCGAAGATCCGCTACCTCGAGGACCAGAAGCTGCTCTCCCCGCGCCGCACGCCCGGCGGCTACCGGCTGTACGGGGCGGCCGACGTGTCGCGCCTGCGCACGATCTTGCGGCTTCAGCGCGACGAGTTCCTGCCTCTGAGGGTGATCCGCCAGGAGCTGGCGGCCGGGCGCGCGGATCCCGAGCCGTCCAAGGGCAAGGCTGCGCCCGAGCCGCGCTCGCGTCGGCGGGCCACCGTTGCGGTCAAGGGGCCTGGGGCGATCTACCGCCTCGAGGACATCCTCGAGGACACCGGCGCGGACCGCGCGCTGGTCAAGGAACTCGAGGACTTCGGTGTCATCCGGGGCGAGAAGCACGACGGCGAGGTCATGTACGACGACACCGATCGGGAGATCGTTCGGGCCGTGACCGAGCTCAAGCGCTTCGGCGTGGGCGGACGCAACCTGCGCGTGTTCCGAACCTCGGCCGACCGGGAGGCCGCGCTGCTCGAGCAGATCCTGGCCCCGGCCCTGCGCTCGCGCAACCCCGAACGCCGCAAGGAGGCGGTCGAGGCGCTCGAGAACCTGGCCGCGGTGGCCTCGCATCTCAAGCACCTGCTGCTGATCAGGGACCTGCGCAAGCTCGCGAGATAGGCCGCGGACCTCCGGGAGCACATCCGCGACATCCCGGACTTTCCCAAGCAGGGGATCGTCTTCAAGGACATCACCCCGCTGTTTCTCGACCCGACGGCACTGCGCCACACGGTCGACGCCCTCGCGGGCTACGCGCGCAAGCAGCGGGCGGACTACGTGGTCTCGGCGGAGGCCCGCGGCTTCGTGCTGGGCGGTGCCGTGGCCGCCGCGTGTGGCGCCGGGTTCATCCTCGCCCGCAAGCCCGGCAAGCTCCCCCGCGAGACGGCCTCGGTGCAGTACCAGCTCGAGTACGGGCTCGACGCGCTCGAGGTGCACAGCGACGCCGTTCGCGGCGGAGCGCGGGTGCTGGTGCATGACGACCTGCTCGCGACCGGGGGGACCGCGGGCGCCCTGTGCGACCTGGTCGAGAAGGCGGGCGGCGTCGTGGCAGGATGCGCGTTCGTGATCGAGTTGAGCTTCCTGAACGGGCGCGAGCGCCTGCAGGGGCGCGACGTGCACAGCCTCGTCGTCTACGACGGGTGACATGCCGACGATCAGCCGCAGGCGCGGCGTGGGCGCGCCACCTGAGGAGGTCTGGGATCTGGTCAGCGACCCGTACCGGCTGCCCCAGTGGTGGCCGGGGGTGGCGAGGGTCGAGGAGGCGTCGCACGAGGCCTGGACCACCGTGCTGACGTCGGCCACGGGCAAGTCGGTCCGGGCCGACTACACGCGCGTCGAGGCCAGGCCGCCCGAGCTGCTGGTGTGGCGCCACGAGGTAGCGGAGTCCCCGTTCGAGCGGATCCTCTCGGAGTCGGTCACGGCGGTGGCGCTCGAGCCGGACGGCGAGGGCGGTACCGACGTCGAGCTGACCGTGCGCCACCGGCCCCGCGGGTTCGCGCGCTTCGGCTTCGTCCAGATGCGGATGGCGACCGCCAGGCAGCTGGAGCAGGCGCTGGACGGCCTCGAGGCGGTCGTGGGCGCGAAGGAGGCCTGAGCGTGCGCTGGTGGGGCTGGGGCGAGGATGGCGCCGGGCCGAGCCTGCCCGAGCCCGCCGAGCGCCTGCTTCGCACGGAGCTGGGGGCGGACCGCGCCGCGCCGGTGCGCCCCGCCCTCGCGGACGTCCGTCTACCGGAAGGCTCCCTGGCCGCGCCTGTGCGCGATCGATTGCAGGGCATCGTGGGGGAGGGAAAGGTGCTGGACGGCCGGGAGGAGCGGATCGCGCACGCGCTCGGCCGCAGCTATCCGGATCTCGTCCGCCTGCGCCAGGGCGACGCGGGAAGCGCCCCCGACGCTGTGGTGCTCCCGGGCTCCGCCGCCGAGGTGGCCTCCGTGCTCGAGGCGTGCTCCGAAGCCTCGGTTGCGGTCGTGCCGTTCGGCGGCGGCACCAGCGTCGTAGGCGGGGTCGAGCCCGTGCGCGATGGCTTCGACGGAGCGATCTCGCTCGACCTGCGCCGCCTGGACCGGCTCGTGGGCGTCGACGCCCGCTCGCTCACGGCCACGCTGGAGGCCGGCCTGACCGGGCCGGCCGCCGAGGCCGCCCTCGCCGGGCACGGGCTCACGCTGGGCCATTTCCCGCAATCGTTCGAGTACTCGACGGTTGGCGGCTGGCTGGCCACCCGCTCGGCGGGCCAGGCCTCGACCGGCTTCGGGCGCATCGACGAGCTCGTGGACGGGCTTCGCTGCGTGACCCCCGCCGGCGAAATCGCCCTGCCGGCGCTTCCGGCCTCCGCGGCTGGGCCGGCCCTGCGGGACCTGCTGGTGGGATCGGAGGGCGTGCTGGGAGTGATCTGCGAGGCGACCCTGCGCGTTCGCCGGGCGCCGGCGGAGCGGCGCTACGAGGGCTGGTCGTTTCGCAGCTTCCCCGAGGGCGTCGAGGCGTTCCGGGTGTTGGAGCAGGCCGAAGCTTCACCCGACGTGGCCCGCCTGTCGGACCGCGAGGAGACCAGGATCTCGCTGGCGATGGCGGGGGAGGGGGGCCTCCTCCGGCGGCTCGGGCGCGCCTACCTGCGCGCCCGCGGACACGAGCAGGGCGTGATCGCGATCGTCGGCTTCGAGGGAGACGCCGAGGACGTGGAGCGGCGCCGCCTGCGCGCCGCGGCGCTGCTGCGCGCCGGTGGCGGGGTGGCGCTGGGGCGCTCGCCGGGGCGGGCCTGGCTGCGCTCGCGCTACGCGGCGCCCTACCTGCGCGATGAGCTGCTCGACCGCGGGATCATGGCCGAGACGCTCGAGACGGCCACGAGCTGGAGCCGCCTGGAGGACCTGCACGGCGCGGTCGCGGCCGCCCTGCGCGACGCGCTCGCCGCCCGCGGCACCCCCGCAGTCGTGATGTGCCACGTCTCGCACCTGTACCGGTCCGGCGCTTCTCTCTACTTCACCTTCCTGGCCCGCCAGCAGGGGGACGACCCGCTCGGTCAGTGGCGGGCCGCCAAGACCGCCGCCTCCGAGGCGATCGTGGCGGCGGGGGCCACGATCACCCATCACCACGCGATCGGCCGCGACCACGCCGCCTGGCTGCGCCCGGAGGTCGGCGAGCTCGGCCTCGAGCTGCTGCGGGCGGCCAAGAAGCGCCTCGACCCCGCCGGAATCATGAACCCCGGCAAGCTGCTACCGGAGGCGAGCCCCGAGGCGGGCTCTAGCCCTGAGGCGGAGTCAGGACGACCTGCCCCAGGATCGCCGGCTGTCCCCTCCTGACGTTCGCCGGCGCCTGCCTGAGCCGGCCGACCCGCCCCCGCAGGACCGACTGGCCCGAGTGGGCCCGGTTGCGGTCGATGGGCTCGAGCGACACGTCGACGAAGCGGAAGCGCCGGTAGTCGTCCGGCAGCGGCCCGGCGCCCTGGTAGGTCCCGCGCTGGTCTGTGACCTGGGCGCCGAGCGACCGGGCGTCGCGCGGGCTGTTGTAGAGCCACACCTCGTAGGCCTGGCCTCGCTGGGTGGGCGGGAGGTTGGCGGCCTGCACGATCACCTGGCGCCTGCCGTCCTGCTCGGCGATCACGGCGATGCCCGCGGCGCTTCCATCGCCGCCGCCGGCCTGTTCCTGACCCGACGCCTGCTCGGAGCCGCCCTCGTCGTCGTCGCCGGTCAGCAACCCGATCGGCCAGACCAGGAGGCCCAGCAGGATCAGGGCCAGCACGCCGCCTGCCGTGAGCAGCCGCCGGCGGCCCACCGCGTCGCTGCTCGGGGCGAGCCGGCGAGGCTGCGCATCCCCCGGAGGCTTGGCCGGCACCGGCGCGCGGCCCATGCGGCCGCGCTCCCCGTCGGGGATGGAGGGCAGGCCGTCGCCGTAGAGGCCGTCGAGCGAGTCGAGCAGCGAGCGGGCCCACGAGCGAGCCGCCTCGGACCGGCGCAGGTGGCCGCGCGTGGCGGTGGACTCGGGGCCCGACTGCTGGCCGAGGACGTAGTCGGCGAGCTGTCCCCGCCAGTCCTCCTCCACTCCCCTGGCGGTAATCGGCGCCAGCCGAACGAGCGCCTCGCGGGCGAGCTCGCGCACCCTGCTCTCGGGCATGCCGAGGCTGTCTGCGAGCTGGTCGTAGCTCTGACCCTGCTGCAGGATCAGCTCGATGATGGCCCGCTGCTCGTCGGACAGCTGGTCGAGGGTGGCCATGAGGGCGAACGATAGTGTGCCCCCCGTGACGGACACGTCGGCTTCCCTGCGCGGAGAGGACAACATGGCCACCGCGCTGGGCTTCGAGATCAACGAGGTCGAGCCCGATCTCGCACGCGGCGGTTTCGAGGTGACGGACCGGGTGCGCCAGCCATTCGGCATCGTGCACGGTGGTGCCTACGCCGCGCTCGGCGAGACTCTTGCTTCGGTGGGTACCTACCGGGCGGTGTTCGAGGACGGCATGGCCGCGATGGGCCAGTCGAACTACACGAGCTTCCTCCGTCCGGTTTCCGAGGGCTACGTGACCGCCGAGGCGCGGCCGCTGCACCGGGGCCGCACGACATGGGTTTGGGACGTGGAGTTCACCGACGAGAACGGCAAGGTGTGCGCGATCACGCGGGTGACGATGGCCGTTCGGCCGGCACCCGGCTGACGTAGCGGTTCGTGATCGGCAGCCGCCGGTCGCGCCCGAACGCCTTGACCGAGATCCGGATGCCGGGCGGGGCCTGGCGCCGCTTGTACTCCGCCCGGTCGACCATGCGAATGACCTGCTCGACCTCCTCGGCCGGCAGGCCTTGAGAGACCAGCTCGGCGGCGTCGAGGTCCTGCTCCACATATCCGGCGAGGATGCGGTCGAGCAGCTCGTAGGGAGGTAGCGAGTCCTCGTCGCGCTGGTCGGCGGCCAGCTCCGCCGAGGGGGCGCGGTCCAGCACCGAGGCCGGCACGAGCTCGCGTCCCTCCTGTTCGTTGCGCCATCTGACCAGGCGGTAGACCCAGCCCTTGAACACGTCCTTGAGTACCGCGAAGCCGCCGGCCATGTCGCCGTAGAGCGTTGCGTAGCCGACCGACATCTCGGACTTGTTGCCTGTCGCCAGCACGAGCCAGCCGAACTTGTTCGACAGCGCCATGACCACGTTTCCGCGGATGCGGGCCTGCACGTTCTCCTCGGCCACGTCGCTCTCGGTGCCTTCGAAGGGCTCGGCAAGCAGCCGCTCGTAGCTCTGCATGGCGTCGTCGATCGGCAGCTCGAGGCACTCCGCGCCGAGGTTCTCGGCGATGGCGCGGGCGTCCGCGCGGGTCCCCTCCGAGGAGTGGGGGGAGGGCATGGACACGCACACCACCTGCTCGGGCCCCAGCGCGTCGACGGCGATCAGCGCCGTCAGCGCGGAGTCGATGCCGCCCGACAGGGCGATGACCACCCGCTCGAAGCCGTTCTTTTGCACGTAGTCGCGCAGGCCCAGGCGCAGGGCCGCATACACCTCCGCCTCGGGGCCGAGCGTCTGCGCAACGTCGCCGCCGACCGGCTCGGCGGGCTCGGTCTCGACGCTGAGTGAGGCGAGCACCGGCACCGCCTTGCGCTCGCGCCTCGCCGCCGTGCGATGCCGCGGGTCGCGCAGGCGGGCCGCCGCGACCGCACCCGGGTCGACGGTCAGGAAGGTCAGCGACTCCTCGAACTGCGGGGCGCGAGCGATGACCTCGCCGTCCTGGTCGATGGCCACGCTGTACCCGTCGAAGACGAGCTCGTCCTGGCCGCCGACCGTGTTGCAGAACAGCACCGCGGCCACGTTGTCGCGCGCCCGCTGCACCAGCATGCGCTCGCGCTCCATGCCCTTGCCCATGTGGAACGGCGAGGCGGAGAGGTTCACGATCAGCTGGGCTCCCGCCAGGGCCTCCGCGCTGGCGGGCGGGCCCGGCTCCCAGATGTCCTCGCAGACCGTGACGCCGATGGGCACGCCGTTGAGCTCCACGATCGCCGCCTCGGTGCCGGCCTGGAAGTAGCGCTGCTCGTCGAAGACGCCGTAGTTGGGCAGGTGGACCTTGCGGTAGACGGCGCTGACCCTTCCGTCGGCGAGCAGCCCGGCGCAGTTGTAGACGTCGTCCGCCCGCTCGGGAAAGCCGACGAAAGCCGCGATCTCCCGGGCCTCGGAGGCGATGTCCTCGACCGCAGCCGCCGCGGCGTCGACGAACTGGGTCTTCAGCAACAGGTCCTCGGCCGGGTAGCCGGTCAGGCAGAGCTCGGGGAAGACTACGAGCGCCGCGCCGCCTTCTCGTGCACGGGCGATCCAGTCGGCGACCTTCGCGGCGTTCCCCTCGATGTCGCCGACCACTGGATTGATCTGCGCGAGCGCCGCGCGCAGCGGCTCCGGGGTGGCTGCCACGTCCTCAATTCTCGCAGCCGAGCGTCAGGTCGAGGTAGCGCGAACCGCGCGCGCGGTGGTCGAAGTGCCACCACTCGCGGTGGTAGTTGCGGAAACCGAAGCGCTCCATCGCGGCCTTCAGGGCGAGCCGGTTGCGGAGCGCGGCGCCGCCGGCGTTGAGCGTGTGGGCCTTGGCGCTCAGCCGGTCGTAGCCGCCTCCCATTCGCAGCCGGCGGCCGTCGCGCAGGCGAACGAGCGTCAGGTCCACCGCGCTGCCCAGGTTGTGGTTCGAGCGCGATGCGATGTAGGTGCCGACCAGGTGGCCGCGGCCCGTCCGCCGGGCCCAGTCGACGAGGGCCCGCGTGGCCCGGGCCGGGCGGTAGGCGTCCAGCACGAGCAGCCCGTGGACGCGCCTGCGCAGGTGGCGCTGCACGCGCGCCAGGTCGCGCGCGACAGGTCGCAGGAGCAGAGCCCAGGGCCGGCAGTAGCCCGGCAGGCGCGCACCGGTGATGTTGTTCTGAGTCGTGTAGCGCAGGTCGAGCCGGATGCCCGGCGCGTGGCGCAGGATGTTCACGAGCCCGGCCTGGCGGGTGGCTCGGTTGCCGGCGCGGGGCGGGTCCGCGGCCTGTCTGGCCCTCTGTGGGCGACCCAGGAGCCTCCTCGCCACGCCACGCAGCGTCTGCGTGCCGTACTCGTGTGAGGGGTTCCCGTCGGTGAGCACTGCCACGGAGAAGCGCTTGCCGTCGCGCTCGAGCAGCGCGACCTCGTGCAC
>DATACN010000006.1:0-3494 GCA_036258995.1 Thermoleophilaceae bacterium
CGCTGCTGCCGGCCGACCAACGGACGAGCCCGCTCGCCCCGGCTGAGCGGGCAATGGAGCTCGATCGCGGCGGCGACCTCGATCTCGGGCCTTAGGAAATCGGCGGTGCGCCGCGTTTGTCGAGAGTGCCGGAGTCACGGCGAAGGGGAAGTAAGTCCGGGGCCTGTCGGGCGGGTGGATAGTGCCCGTGTCGTCGAGAACCAGAAGCGACGGAAGCCCCGCACCGAGGGGCACTATCTTGCTCGATGCTTATGTGGCGAGATCGGCCGCTGCACATGTAACGCCGGGTCGACTGCCGGTGGAGGCGACCTTGCGCTTCGCAGCCCGCGGGCGAGATACTGCGGGGTGTGTCGCAGGACGAGTACCTGCTGGCCAACCAACCCACGGAGTTGGAGCGGCTGCAGCTGCAAGCACGGGTGTGGGAGCCCAGCGGGCGGCAGCTCCTTTCGACGATCGACGGCCAATCGAGCGCGCGTGCCCTCGATGTTGGCTGCGGAGCCCTGGGCTGGCTTCGGCTCCTTGCCGATTGGGTCGGCCCTTCCGGTCAGGTCGTGGGGACAGACATAGACGAGAGCCTGCTCGATGCCGCTCGTTCATTTCTGGAGGCAGAGGAGATCTCAAACGTAGAGCTCGTCGTCGATGATCTGTTTGACAGCAAGCTGGCGCGGCAGTCCTTCGATCTCGTCCATGCGCGCTATGTGATCGCTCCGCTCGGACGCGGTCCCGAGCAGATGGCTTCGTTCCAGCGGTTGGTCACGCCGGGGGGGTCACTGGTTCTGGAGGAGTGGGACCTGGGGTCCTGGCACTTCAATCCGCCTGCCCCCGCGGCCGAGCGACTGATCCAATTGCTCTCCGAGATCTTTGAAAGTTTGGGCGGCGAGGCGGGACGCGAGCTCCCCGGTCTGTTCCGCGAGATCGGTGTCGAGGAGCCAGAGATCGACGCCCACGTGATCGCGCTCAAACCAGGCCACCCCTATCTGCGCCTGCCGCTTCAGTTCAGCGCCTCGCTGGAGTCGCGGCTGCTTGAGACAGTGAGCGAGGACGAGCTCGCGTCGCTACACGTCGAGGCCGAGGCCGAGTTGGCCGAGCCGCGCAGATGGGGCACCACCTTCACCCTGATCCAGAGTTGGGGAACACTCGAAGGCTGAGAGAGCAAACGGGGAGCACGGAGCGTCGATAGTGCCGGTCGCGTCGAGAAGCAGCAGTCGCCGTCTCGGGACAAATCAAGCTGGCGCCATGCCTTAACAGTCGTGGTCCGCTTTGGTTTCGCTCGTGTCGCGCAGCCGCGACAGCATCGCGTGCAGTTGCTTGCGCTCGTCACCGCTGAGGGGCGCGAGGAAGGCGTCCTCGGCGTCGCAGAACGCCTGGTCTGCCTGGGCCAGGCGGCGCTCGCCGGCGGAGGCGATGGAGACGACGTGCCTGCGTCGGTCGGCCGTGTCTCGCTCGCGTTTGACCAGCCGTGCGGCTTCGAGCGGGTTGAGCAGGTTGACCAGCACGCTGTGGTCTATACCCATCAGCTCGGCGAGCTCGCGCTGACCGACGGGTCCACGGTCGGCGAGCAGGTCGAGGATGCGCAGTTGCCGCGGCTTGAGATCGTGCTCGGCGAGCACCTCGCGGATGTGGCGCTGGAAGCTCTCGCCGAGGATCGTGAGCGCGAAGCCAGTGCGGGAGCTGGCGCTGTCGAGGACCTGGCCGGTCTGGAGTGGGCCGATGGACGCCACGCGGTCACCGTAGCGCCCACCGTTGTCCGCCGTCGATGGTTTTGTGCTGGGCAACGAACTAGGCCGTCAGCACCATCGCGTTGCCGGCCGGGTCGCGCACGAGCTGGCCGTCGGGGTGCGGCTCCGCACCGCCGACGCGCCGGAGGGCCGCCTGGAGGCGCTCCGGGCTGTCGAAGCGGATCGTGAAGTGCCGCAGGCCGGCGGTGCCGGCGGGCGGCTGGGAGACGCCTAGGCCCTGCCAGGTGTTGATCGCCATGCGGTGCTTGAAGCGCCCGTTGGCGTGGAAGTCAACTCCGCTGCCGAAGTCGTTCGCCTCGATGAAGCCGAGGTCGTCGCGGTAGAAGCGGTGGCTCGCGGCGATGTCGCCGACGTGCAGATGCATGTGGCCGATGGTCGTCCCGGCCGGCAGCGGCCGGGCGAGGTCGTTGTCGGGCAGCGCGGCGAGGACCTCGCGGACGTCGAGCGGCTCACGTCCGCTGCGTCGCCGCCCCTGGGCGTCGTAGATCTCGATGCCCGCGAATCCCGGCCCCGTCATCCGCATCGAGCCCAGCCGCTCGGGTGTCTCGAGCGTGAACTCGAGCCCGATGCCATCGGGGTCGTCGAGGTAGATGGCCTTCGACATCACGTGGTCGGTCGGCGACATGAACGTGCGACGGTCGAACAGGCGAGCCAGGACGCGCGCGAACTCGCCCTCGCTCGGCAGATGGATCGCCAGGTGGTACAGGCCGGCGTGCCCGCGCCGTGCCGGCGACGTCGCACCCGGATGGAGCACGAGGAGGGTCTCGTCGGCGGTGCCCAGGCGCAGAGCGCCGTCCTCCCGGCCTCGGAGCTGAAGTCCGACGAGGTCGCGCCAGAAGGCCAACGACTGGTCGGAGTCGGTGACGTCGAGATGGACGGGGCCGAACGTGGCAAGCTCGGCGCTCGGCGCGGCGGCGAGGGTGTCGGTGGAAGCGGTCGGGTTCATGAGGGCCTCGGGTCGTGGGTGGATTCTGCTTGTGCCGTTGGTATCGGCATATCGTTGATTATACACAATGATCTGCTAGCGTCCACGTTATTCCGCAGGAACACCACCACCACGATCGGAGAACCCCATGAAGGCCATCACCCTTGCTCAGGAAGGCGCCGCCCCGGTGCTTGCAGACATCGACGACGCCGGCACGCCTGGTGCCGGCGAGGTGCTCGTCCGCGTGCAGGCGTCGTCGGTCAATCAGCTGGACGGCGGCATCGCCGCCGGGATGCTCACCGACATGCTCCCGCACGAGTACCCCATCACGCTCGGGCGCGACTTCGCCGGCCTCGTCGAGCAGGTCGGCGAGGGCGTCAGCTCGGTCGCGGTCGGCGACGAGGTCTTCGGCGAGGTCCCACCGGCGGTCGCCGCGGTCCACGACGGCGCCTGGACCGAGCGCATCGTCGTCAGCGAGCAGGTGCTCGCCAAGAAGCCCGCTGGCGTTGACACCGCCCAGGCGGGCGCCGCGCCGCTGGCCGCGCTCACCGCGCTGGGCATCGTCGACGCGCTCGATCTCTCGGCCGGGCAGACCGTGCTGATCGTCGGCGCCACCGGCGGCGTCGGCAGCCTCGTCGTGCAGCTGGCCAAGGCCGCCGGCGCCACCGTCATCGCGCCCGCCCTGCCCGAGGACGAGGAGTTCCTGCGCGGCCTCGGGGTCGACGAGCTGCTTCCGCGCGACGGCGACCTGGTCGCAGCGGTGCGCGAGCACTACCCCAACGGGATCGACGCCCTGGTCGACGCTGTGACGCCTTTCCAGCCTACGCCGT
>DATACN010000007.1:0-12382 GCA_036258995.1 Thermoleophilaceae bacterium
GCCTGCCCGCCTTGGTTCCCGCCGCCGCCTCGGCCGAGCCGCGCGGCCGTGAGGTGGTGAGCGCCAGGATGGAGGTGACACCAGCCGAGCCCCGGCCGGGCGAGCCGGTCACCGTGCGGGTGTCGGGCTTTGGCCGTGTGCGCTACGTGACCCAGGGGTTCCCCGCGTCGGAGCGGATCCGCCACAGCTCCGACCCCGCGCCGTTCCTCCGGCCCGGCTCCCGCAGTCCGCAGCTGATCAGCTACTACGGCGGCGACTGGCTGCGAATCCCGCTCCGGCGGGCGGGGCCCGAGGCCTTCGAGGCCCGCCTTCGCTTCCCCGGCGAAGGGGTCTGGCGCACGGGCCCGGCGTTCTTCGACGGCGATCGCCGCTTCATCGAGCGGATCCGGCTTCAGGTGCGCGACGAGGGGTCGGCCGCCGCCCCGCGGGTGTTCGATCTCGAGCTGGCGGAGGAGGCCGCGCCGACCGACGCCCCCCAGTGGCTCAAGCCGCTCGCCTTCGGCCTGCTCGCGCTGATCTTCGCCGGCGCCATCGCCTTGACGGTCATGCAGCTGCGGCTTGTGCGCCGCAACGGCATTCTCACGTCTGTCTAATCGCGCCTTCCTAGCCTGGTGCTCATGAACAGACGAACGAAGGGCATCCTGGTCGGGGCCGCGGCGGTCGCGGCGCTCGCCGGAGGTGGCGCGGCGATTGCCGGCGCGACCGGCGACGACGACGACGGCAGCGAGCGTGCCATCAGCGGCGGCGCGCTGGAGCGCGCAAAGGCGGCCGCGCTCGAGCACAGCGGCGGCGGCCGAGTGACCGAGACCGAGGCCGGCGACGAGGAGAGCTACTACGAGGTCGAGGTGACCCGCGACGACGGCAGCCGGACCGACGTGCAGCTCGACCGCGGCTTCAACGTGGTCGGCGGGGAGGCCGACGGCGCCGAGGACGACGGGTCGGGCGACGACTGATCCGTCGCAGGTCAAAGGCAGGCTGCCGGTTCGCTAACTTGGCCCGGCGGCTATGCCTAAGACCGTCGAGGCGTACCTGCGCGGCCAGAGCCCGCCGCGCTACATGCAGCGGCTGGTGGAGATCGAGGCGATCTACCAGTTCCACCGCCGCGAGCTCGAGGAGGCGTACTCGGCGCTCAGAAGCGACCTCCTGGGCGAGCCGGCCCGCTTCGCCCATGCCTGGCGAGCACGCGTCCTCCGCTGGTCGTTCGAGGACCTGAACGAGCTGGTCCGCGAGCACAACCAGTGGTATCCGGTCGAGGTAGATCTGCCCATGGATCCCCGCACGCGCGACTTCGTGCCGATCCGCGGCGCGTCCTATCGCCGGATCGAGCTAGGGCCGGAGTGGGTCCTCGAGCACTTCCCGGCGTCCGTCGACAGGGACGCCGAGCGGCCGCCTATCCCCCGCCGCGCGCCGCGCGAGCCTGCCTCGCGGCCGTAGCTGCAACACGAGCACCGCGGCGAGCACGAGCGCGCCGCCGGCGAGCTGGGCGGGACCCAGCGTCTCGCCGAAGACGAGGAAGGCGAGCAGCACGGTCACGAGCGGCTCGACCGTGGCGAGTATCGAGGCGGTGGTGGGCCCGACCCGGCTGAGGCCGGCGAAGAAGAGGCCCACCGCAGCGACCGTCGAGACGACGGCCAGGCAGGCGAGCCAGCCCCAGCCGGCGATCGTGAGGTCGCCGGGGCGCAGCTCTCCGAGCAGCGCCGAGCCGGCGCTCAGGCTGACCGCCGCGCCGGAGCAGACGATCGCCGCCAGCAGGGCCGGGTGCAGGCGCTTGGAGACGCCCTCGCTCGAGAGGATGTAGGTGCTGTAGACGACGGCGGCGCCGAGGCCGAGTGCGACACCCAGCGGGTCGAGCTTGCCCGTGCCCGCGCCGGCGAGCACCAGCACGAGCCCGCCGGACGCCAGCGCCAGGGCCGCCAGCTTGCGGGCGTCCAGGCGCTCGCGTCCCAGGAGGACCGCCGCGACCGCCACGATCGCCGGGAAGGTGTAGAGCAGAAGCGACAGGAGCGAGGCATCTATGCGCTCGAGCGCGGCGAAGAAGCAGCCGGCCTGGGCGGCGTAGCCGCAGGCCCCGAGGGCGAGCCCGATGCCGACGTCGCGGCCGTCCAGCTTGCGGATCTCGTTCGCCACCCTGCTGACCACCACGAGCCCCCAGAACAGGACGGCCGCAAGCGCGAAGCGCACCGACAGCAGCGTTCCTACGGTCGCGCCCTGGTCGTAGGCGAGCTTGCCGAAGATCGCCATGGCGCCGAAGGCGGCGCCGGAGCCGAGGCACATGAGGCTTCCCGGGGAACGCATCGCCGGCCCATCTTGCCGCTTGCAGGCATCATCAGCGATTCAGATTTCTGAACCTCATTCGGTAGCGTTGCTTGTCAATGCTCGACCTCCGCCGCCTGCGGCTGCTACGTGAGCTGAGCCAGCGCGGGACCATCGCGGCCGTCGCCGACGCGCTGCGGTTCACGCCGTCCGCCGTCTCGCAGCAGCTCGCGCAGCTCGAGCGCGAGACGGGCGTGCCGCTGCTCGAGCGGGCGGGGCGGGGCGTGCGGCTGACCGACGCGGCGCTGACGCTGGTGGAGCACGCCGAGGCGCTGCTCGAGCGCGCGGCGCTGGCCGAGGCCGACCTGGCGGCGGCGGGCGGGACGGTTGCCGGCCGTGGCCGCATCGCCGCCTTCCAGTCCGTGATGCTGCTGCTGGCCCTGCCGGCGATCCAGGCTCTCGCGCGCGAGGCGCCCCGACTGCGCTGCGAGGTGATCGAGTCAGAGCCCGAGCAATCGCTGCCGGCGCTGGCCCTGGGCGACATCGACCTGGTGCTGAGCGACGAGTGGCAGGACCAGCCGCGCCGCCTGCCCCCGGGAACCGAGCGCCACGACCTGCACCGCGACCCCGTTTACCTGGTCCTACCGGCTCGGCACGCGGCGGCTCGCCGGCACCGCGACGTGGTCCCGCTGGCCGAGCTGGCCCAGGAGACCTGGACGACCGGCCACGTGGGGACGGGCTGGGAGGAGATGACCGAGCGCACCTGCCGCGAGCTCGGTGACTTCGACCCGGACATCCGCCACAGGGCAAACGACGCCAACGTCAGCCTGGCCCTCGTGTCCCGCGGCCTCGCCGTCGCGCTGCTCCCGGAGCTTCCGCTGACGCTGGACCGGCGCCGGGGCTTCGCGGTCCGGCGCTTCGCCGAACGGCCGATCCACCGCTCGATCTTCGCCGTGATCCGCGCGACCGACGCCGCGCGGCCGTCCACCCACGCGCTGCTTGGCGCCGTGGCGGGCGCAGCCGCCGCCCTGCCGGGTTAGGCGTCCCTCAAGCGGAGAAGCGGGCGGCCACCGCGTCCGCGACTTCGTCCGGCGCGTCCTCGGCGAAGTAGTGGTTGGAGTCCGCCAGCTCCACGACGGTGACGTCCGAGAAGGCGCGGCGCAGGCGAGGGAGGACCTGCCGGGGCCTGAAGGCCCGATCGCGCATCGGGTAGGTGATCAGCGCCCGCCTGCGGCCCAGCTCCCGCGGCACCGACTCCTCCAGCTCCGCCAGGAACGGCCCGGCCTTCACGATCTGTCGAGGGAACTCGGCCACGCCCACCCGCGCCTCGGGGGTGGGCTGGACGCCGCGGTAGTGCTCCATCTCCTCATGCGTGAGGTCGCGGGTCGTCCCGCCCGGTATGAAGCGCTCGACGAAGAGGTTGCGGTTCAGGATCGCCCACTGCACCGGCCGGCTCGACATGATCGTGCTGAAAAAGCGGAAGTACCGGGGCGATGGCCAAAACCAGGTGCCGCCGAGCACCACCCCCGCTACCCGGTCGGGCTCGGAGCAGGCCGCGGACAGCCCGATCGGCCCGCCCCAGTCGTGGGCCATCACGATCAGCTCACGGAGATCGAGCTCCCGGACGAGCTCGCCCACCACGGCCGCGTGCTCGGCGGGCGTGTATCCGTAGCCCGCGGGCCGCTCGGACAGGCCGAAGCCGGGATAGTCGACGGCCACGCAGCGGAACTCGCCCCGAAGGGCCTTGATCACGTTCCGCCAGAGGAAGCTCCAGGTCGGGTTCCCATGGCACATCAGGATCGGCCGGCCGGATCCCTCGTCGACGTAGTGAACGCGCCCGGCCGAGCTCTCCAACCACCTCGACTCGAACGGGAACAGATCCTTGGACGGCGTGAAGCTCATGCTCTCTCGCATTGTCCGAGAAAGCGCCGGATGTTCAGCCAGCACTCTTCCGGGCGCTCGAGGATGAGGGCGTGGCCGGCGCCCTCGTGGACGACGAACTCGGCACCCGGAATCCGGCGGGCGAGCTCCCGACCCGCGGAGAACGGAATCAGTGGATCCTCGGTGCCGTGGTGCACCTGCACCGGAATGCCCAGCCGGGGAAGGCGAGACCAGCTGGAGTGACGTAAGGCGGCGAGGACCTGCAGCGCCAGGCCACGCGGGCTGACCGGGTCCTCGAGCATCGCTGCCACGGTCTCCCAGGCCTCGTCCCCTTGCCGGCATTCTGCGGCGAAGTCGTCCGACACGGCCGTGCATAGCCAGTCGCGAACCCGGTGATCGGGATCGCTCGCCGGTTGCAGCGAGCGTACCCCCGCCTCGACGACGATCTGCAGCCCCCTCCGCGACGCGAGGTCCAGTCGCGGTAGGCCGCCGGTTGTGGCGCCGAGCACCACCGAGCTCACCCGCTCCGGGTACTCGAGCGCGAGCTCCTGGGCCACCATGCCGCCCAGCGACGCCGATCCCACGTGGGCGCGCTCCACGCCGAGCTCGTCGAGGACCGCCACCGCGTCGCTGGCCATCGTGCGAGTCGTCCATGGGCGCCACGGGGTGCTCGAGCGGCCGCAGCCGCGGTTGTCGATGGCGATCACGTCGTAGCCGCCTTCGAGCAGCCGTCTTACCGCAGGCGCCCAGAGGCGCCCGTTGGCCCCCAGGCCCATCACCGACAGGACCGGCGGTGGGTCCCCGGGCTCGCGGCGGGAATCCCAACCGAGGCGCCCGCGCGCTGAGAACGTCTCGAAGTAGATGCGCGTTCCGTCCTCTGCGGTCGCATGCGACCCGGCCCCGCCATCGCACCGGGGTAGCTTGCCTCGCGCGACGCTTACGCCGCCCTCGGTCAAAGGCTCTGTGCTCACTCCTGGGCCGACTCGTCGCTCGCGCGCAGGACGGTGAAGGCGGCGGTGGCGGTGGCGATCAGCTTGCCGGTCGCCGCGGCTTCGACCACCCCCTCGACGGTCGCGTGGCGGCGGCCCGCGTGGACGACGGTGCCGGTGGCGAGCACCCGGCCGGTTTCGGCGGTCAGCGCACGCACGAACCTGACGTGCAGGTCGTTGGTCGCGTAGCCGCTGCCCGCGGGCAGTGTCGTATGGAGCGCGGCGCCCAGCAGGATGTCGATCGCCGTCGCGGTGACCCCGCCGTATACGGCGCCGAACGGGTTGAACATCCATTCCGCGGGCTCGAAAGCGAGTGTCACTCGCGACGGCTCGATCTGGACCCACTCCGCGCCGAACAGCACGGCGATCGGCGGCGGCGGCGGAATCTCGGGCCGCACCCAGCGCTCCAGCCAATCGATGCCGTCCAGACTGACGGCCTCTTGCGCGAGCGTGGTCGGGTCGGCGCCCAACTCGCACATCTCCCGCGCGAGGTGCGCGTAGACGCTGTCGCGGGCGCTGCGCACGCGGTCGATCGTGAGCGATCGTTCGGTCACGGCGCTAGGCCTCGTGGAACCCGTAGCGGCGCTGCACGCGCTTCAGCGGCGCGGGCGCCCACCAGTTCCAGTCGCCGAACAGCCGCATCAGCGCCGGGACGAGCAGGGCGCGCACGATCGTGGCGTCGACCAGGACGCCGACTGCCTGGCCCAGGGCCACCTGCTTCATCAAGAAGGACGAGCTCACCGCGAACGACATGAACACGACCGCGATCAGCACCGCGGCCGCGGTGACCACGCGCCCGGTCCGGGCCATCCCGGTGGCGACTGCCTCCTCGTTGGTCGCCCCACGGTCGTGCTGCTCCTTGATGCGGGCCATCACGAGCACCGCGTAGTCCGTGGCGAGGCCGAAGACGATCGCCACCAGGAAGGCGTGCGTGTTTATCTCGATCGCCTCGGGCCCGGAGTAGTCGAGTGGAGCCTTGAGCCAGCCCTCCTGGAAGCTGAGGACGAGGATCCCGAGCGCCGCCGCAAGCGTGAGCGTGTTCATCAGCAGCGTCTTCAGCGGCAGGAGGATCGACCCGGTGAGCATGAACAGCAGCACGAGCGTCGCTCCGGCGACGATCACGGCGACCACGGGGGCGTGGTCGATCAGGCTCTCCTTCTCGTCGATGAAGCGGGCGGTGTTCCCCGACACCAGCAGCTCGGCGCCGCCCGGCGCCGCGAGCGAGCGGAGCTCGTCGACAGCGTCCTGAGAGCTCGCGGCGACCGGAGCCGCCTCGGGCTCGAAGTTGGCGTACGCCGTCCGCCTCCCGGCGCGGACGAACGCAGTCCCAGGACCGATGCCGTCGATCGCCTCGATCCGGCCGCTCAGCCGGCGCAGCTGGGCGTCGCTCACGCCGCCTTGGACGGTGACGGTGATCGCTTGGGCGATCGCGCGCCCATACGAGGCCTCGATTCGCTTGCTGACCTCGTACGCGGGCAGGTCGCGCGGCATGTCCTCGGTGTTGGGCCCGGTCAGGTTGGCCGAGAAGAGCGGCAGCGACACGGCGAGCAACAGCACCGAGCTGCCGAGCGCCACGGCGACCGGCCGGCGCATGACGCCGCGTGCCAGCCGGTACCAGCCGCCCGACTCGTCGGACACCGCCGGACCGCGGCGAATGCTGAGCGCGTTGACGCGCTCCCCGAGCATCGCCAGGAGCGAGGGAATCACGAACACCGCGACCAGCGCCGATAGGACCGCCGCAAAGGCGCCGGCGACGGCGAGCGAGTAGAGGAAGCGCTGCGGGAACAGCACCAGCCCGATGAGCGCGGCGGCCACCGTGAAGCCCGAGAACAACACCGTCCGGCCGGCGGTCGCAACCGTCCTCCGATGCGCCTCGCGCGTCGGTCCCAGCCGCTCCAGCTCCTCGCGGTAGCGCGATACGAGCAGCAGCCCATAGTCGATGGCAAGGCCCAGGCTGAGGCCGACCGCGATGTTCTGAGCGAACAGCGAAGTCTCGAAGAGTTCCGCCATCACCCGCAGCACCAGGGTTATGGCGACGATCGAGATGACGCCCACCGCCAGTGGGATGGCGGCGGCCACGACGGCGCGGAAGACGACGAGCAGGAGGATGGCGAGCAGCGGGAAGGCGATGAGCTCGGCTTTGGTCAGGTCCTCGCGAGCCTGATCGTTGACCTCGTTGAAGCCCGCGGCGAACCCGGCCATGCCCACGTCGAGCGGGCTCGAGCCGATGCGCCGCCGTGCGTCCTCCGCCGCCTCGCCGCCCTCCGCCTCGACGTCCTGCGTCGACAGTTGGCCGAGGACCACGATCGAGCGGCCGTCCCTGGCTACGAGCGAGCGCGCGCCGCGGCCTCCCTCGAGCGGGTTGACGACCCGCCCCACGTGCTTGGCGCTCGCGAGCGCCTCGCTGATCCGGTCGACCTCGCGGCGGACGGCAGGGCTTTCGATATCGAGCCTGCCGCCACCCCGGTCTCGTACGAGGAGCACTATCCCGGGGTTCGGGTCGTAGCCGAGCTCGTCGCGAAGCAGGGCCGTGGCCCGCTCGCTCTCGGAGGCGCTGTCGGTGAAACCGGCGGGCTTCAGGTGATCCTCGACGCCGCGCCCCAGCGTGCCCGCCACGACAACGAAGGCCGCGACGAGCGCCAATACGAGCTTCGGGCGCCGCCACGTTATGTTTGCGATCCGGTCGAGCATCCGGTTCAGTTCTATATATCATAGAGTTCAGAAAGAGAACTACATGAGCGAGCATGGCTACCAGCAGTACTGCGGCCTGGCGCGTGCACTCGACGTGGCCGGCGATCGGTGGACGTTGCTGATCGTGCGCGAGCTGATGCCGGGGCCACGGCGGTTCACCGACCTGATCGATGGCCTGCCGGGCATCAGCCGCAACCTGCTCACCGAGCGGTTGCGCGCGCTCGAGCGCGAGGGCATCGTCGCCCGCCAGGAGCTGCCGCCTCCCGCCGCGCGGCAGGTGTACGAGTTGACCGCCGACGGTCGCGACCTGGCGGACGCGATGGTTCCGCTGATCGGCTGGGGCGCGGGGCGGCTCGGCAGGCGCAAGCCGACGGAGACCTTCCGCGCCCGCTGGGCCGGGCTCGCGATGGCGACCTTCGCCGACCGCGAGGCGGCGAAGGGCGTCAGCGAGACCTACCAGTACCTGGGCGACGCCTCGGCCTTCTACCTCGTCGTCGACGACGGGTCGATCGAGCTGCACGACGGCCGCGCAGCCGCTCCGACCGTCACCGTGACCGCCGACGAGGAGACGCTGGCGGAGATCGCCGGCGGGAACACGACCGCCTCTGCGGCGGCCGCCGCCGGCGCCCTGACCATCAGCGGCGACCGCCAGGCCGTAAAGCGCCTGGGCAGGATCTTCTCCCGGACCCAGGTCCTCGCCCAGGCGCGAGCGGCTGCGTCGGGCGCTAGGAGCTAGCGGGGACGGCGAACGCGGTCCCGTACATGCCAGGTCGTCGCGTCATACGATCCGGGGCTCGCTTCCACGCACCAGAGGGGGACTCAATGAAGCTGATCGGAGCGGGCCTGCCCCGCACCGCGACGACGACCCAGATGATCGCGCTCGAGATGCTCGGGCTGCCCTGCTACCACATGCGCGACATGATGGCCGACCTGGCCACGAGCGTCCCGCAGTGGCGCAAGGCGTTCGAGGGCGACGGCCCCTGGGACGAGCTCTTCGACGGCAAGGAGTCGATCGTCGACTGGCCCGGCTCGTACCACTGGCGCGAGCTGATGGACGTCTACCCCGACGCCAAGGTGCTGCTGAGCGTCCGCTCGGCCGAGAGCTGGGTCGAGAGCATGCACAACACGATCGCCGCGATCTGGTTCGGCGACGGCCTCATGCACCACCTCGCCATGGCGCAGTACCACGTCGACCCGGCCTACGCCTCGTGGCTCGACCTCCTCCACGACATGTGGGAGAAGGCGGACATCATGGTCGGCAGCCGCGGCGACCGGCGGGAGATGGCCGCCGGCTTCGAGCGCTGGAACCAGGAGGTCATCGACACGGTGCCCTCCGACCGGCTGCTCGTCTGGGACCCCAAGGACGGCTGGGAGCCCCTCTGCGAGTTGCTCGAGGTGCCGGTGCCCGACGCGCCGCTGCCGAACGTCAACGACACCGAGAACTTCCAGAAGAACCTGATCATGGGGCCGGCCATCGGGGCGATCAACGCCTGGTGGGCGGAGAACCAAGGGCCCGAGGACGCGGCCCCGAGGCGCCCGGCGCCCGCACAGGAGCCCGCGTAGCCGCAAGCGGGGCCCCGGGCGGGCGGGCGATGTCGCGGGAGAACGTGGAGGGCGTCCAACGCGCCATCGAGGCGTGGAATGCCGATGATCTGGACGCCTTCCTCGCCGAGCTCGATGCCGACATCGAGTGGCACCCCGCGATCGAGCCGGGCCTAGAGGGAAAGGCAGCCACCTACAGCGGTCATGACGGTGCGCGAAAGATCTGGAGCCAGGACCGCGGCGAGGCGTGGGAACGCCTCAAGAATCGACCCCAGGAGTTCCGGGACCTCGGCGAGACGGTCCTCGTGCTAGGTCATATCGACGTCACCGCCAGGGCGACCGGCATCGAGTTCAGTCAGGAAGTCGGAGAAGTCTTCGACTTCCGAGCGGGGAAGATCGTCCGCATCCGCGACTTTCTGACTCATGCGGAGGCTCTCGAAGCCGTGGGGCTGCAGGAGTAGTCGTGGGGATGGCGAGGGCCGGAATCGAACCGGATGCGAGCCGGGACGGCGAGCGACGGCGACGGTTCAATGCCGGCCGAGCCTGGATGGCGAGGGCCGGAATCGAACCGGCGACACCACGATTTTCAGTCGTGTGCTCTACCAACTGAGCTACCTCGCCCGGTAGCCGGTCGATGGTAGCGGCGGGGCTGATCCCTACACTGCGCCGCCTCATGCGACGACTCGCGTCAGCTGCGGCCCTTCTGCTCATCGGAGTCGCCCTCGCCGGTTGCGGTGAGGAGGGCGCGGCCAGCGCCCTCGACGAGGTGCTCGGCTACCTGCCGTCCGGGGCGCCGTTCGCGGTGGCGATCGACACCGATGTCGAGGGCGGGCAGTACCAGGCGCTCGACCGGATCGCCTCGAGGTTCCCGTTCGGCGCGCAGGCGAAGGAGTCGCTGCGGGACTCGATCGAGGGCGAGGAGGGCATCGACTTCGAGCGCGACGTCAGGCCGTTGCTCGGCAACCCGTTCGTGGTGGGCGCTCCGAATGCGCGCTCTGTCAGCGGGGGCGGGGACGATTTCGTGGGCGCCATCCAGGTCCGTGACCAGGCGAAGCTCGAGGAGGTCATCAAGAAGGGCAGGGGCCGCGAGGTCGGCGAGCAGGGCGGGGCCACGATCTACCGCGACCCCGACGGGGACACCTATGCGGTCGACGAGGACGTGCTGGTCGTCGCCAACGAGCGGCGCACGCTCGAGTCGGCGCTCGAGACGGGCGACGGCGGGGAGGGCCTGAGCGAGGAAGACTTCGACGGCGCACTCGAAGGGCTGCCCGGCGAGGCGCTGATCCGCCTGTACGCCGACGTCGAGGCGCTGCTAGACGCCGACCCCTCCACGAGGTCGGCGCAGCGAGTCAAGTGGGTGAACGGGCTGCGGACGCTCGGACTGACCGGCGTGGTGAGGGACGACGGCCTCGACATCGAGTACCGCCTGCGCACCGAGGACGTGAGCGAGACCGACCTGCCGATCGCTCCAGGGGACGAGTCGCCCGGAGTCGTGCGGCGTCCGGGTGAGGTGGCCGTGGGGATCCGCGACCTCCGGCGCATCGTGGACTTCGGGGAAGCCGCCGCCCAGGCCGTGAACCCCGACGACTTCCGCGACTACGAGGCCGGCAAGGAGCAGCTCGACGGGCTTCTGGGCGTGAACATCGACGACGACGTGTTCGCCCAGCTCACCGGCGCCACCGCGTTCAGCGTCGCGCCCAATGGCTCGGTCACCGTCCGGGCCGAGCTGGAGGACCCCGAAGCGTTCGAGCAGACCCTCGCGCGGGTAGCCGACGTCCTTCCGCGCGTCGCCGGGTCGCTCGGGTCCGGCGAGTTCGGCCTGGCGAAGCCCGGCGGCGGCCAGGATCTCTACCGGCTGACCGACTCGAATGGCCGCACCTGGTTCTACGGCGTCGTGGACGAGGTCTTCGTCCTGGCGCCGCGCCCCGCTGCCGCCCAGGAGCTCGCGTCGGCCACGCCGGCGCCGGTTTCAGGAGCGCGTGGGTCGGTGGTCTCGAGCGCCGACGCGGAAGAGCTGGCCAAGGCCGCCATCGCGGGCTTCGGCTCCCAGCTCGGGCTGGGCGGCGAACTCGATCTGGAGCGGTTCATCGCGCCGCTCGGCGAGACGAGCAGCTGGGTGGCCGCGGGCCCCGAGGAGCTGCGGGGGCGCACGACCCTCGAGATCGACTAGGCCCGGCTAGGACCAGGCGTCCCAGGCCCGCAGCAGCGGCAGCGGGTCGATCGGCTCGCCGCCATCCTGGTACCAGCCACCCACCCAGACCTCGAAGTGCAGGTGCGGGCCGAAGGAGCGGCCCGTGTTGCCGACCTCGCCGATCCGTTGGCCGGTGCGAACGCGCTGGCCCTCCTCGACCACGACCGAGCCGGTCCGCATGTGCATGAAGACGTAGTCGCGGTCCTCACCCTCGCCGTCGAGCACCGCGTAGTGGCCCGCGCCGCCGGCCTGGTACTGCACGACCTCGACGACGCCGCCGCGCGGCGCCACGATCGGCGTGCCCTCCGCGGCGGCCAGGTCCTGACCCTGGTGGATGTGGCCGCGGCGGGGGGCGCCGAAGCGCGAACCGTCCCCGCCGTAGCCGAACGGGCCGGCCAGTGGAAAGCGGTGGTGGAAGAAGCTCAGCGCGACCGACGACGCCGCTCGCGGACTCCGCCGCAGGCGGCGGCCGCGGCGGCCGCGACCCGCGATGCGAAGCTCGTACGACCCCTGGGGGAGCACGCCCAGCTCGCGCCCGGTCAGCGGCACGGAGTGCGTGACGCCGGTGGCGACCCGCCCCAGCGGGATCGTCCAGACCGCCGCGCGCGAGGCGGTCCGTCTGAGCACGAGCCGCACCCGCACGGGCGAACTGCCGCGAATTCGGAAGCTGACCCGGGCCGGATGGCCGTATAGGAACAGCCGGGGCCGGCGCAGCGAGAACGACGCGAGCACCGGGCCGCGGGCCCGGCGGCGCGCCCCGCCGCGTCTGGGCGCCTCCCGCCGCGGGACCGCCTGGCCCGGCTGCGTCCCCCCGCTCTCCGATGGCGGACTCGCC
>DATACN010000008.1:0-4891 GCA_036258995.1 Thermoleophilaceae bacterium
CGGCCGCCCGACGGATCCGCACCCAGGCCCGCCGACGACTGCGACCCGTCCACGACCCCGCCCGGCCCATGAGGCGCCTGCTCGCAATCCTCGCCCTCACGACCGCGGCGGCGGTGCTGCTCGCGGTTGGCGTGGCCGCGAACGGAGACGACGGGGCCGGCTACGAGGTGCGGGCGATCTTCGACACCGTCGCGGCCGCCGTCGAGGGTGAGGACGTGAAGGTCGCCGGCGCGAAGGTCGGCGTGATCGAGTCGATGGACCTGACCCGCGACGACAAGGCCGCGGTCACGCTGCGCATCGACGACGGGCGCTTCACGCCCTTCCACCGCGACGCCAACTGCACGATCCGCCCGCAGCAGCTGATCGGGGAGAAGTTCGTCGAGTGCGACCCCGGCACTCCGGCGGCGGCGGAGCTGCCGCGCATCTCGGAGGGGGACGGCGAGGGCCAGCACCTCCTGCCGCTCGAGCGCAACAGCTCGCCCGTCGACCTCGACCTGGTCAACAACATCATGCGCCGGCCCTACCGCGAGCGGTTCGCGATCCTGCTCAGCGAGCTGGGCACGGGGCTGGCGGGCCGTGGCCGCGAGCTGAACGAGGTGATCCACCGCGCCAACCCGGCACTGCGCGAGACGGACCGCGTGCTTTCCATCCTCGCGCGCGAGAATGACGTGCTGGCGCGCCTGGCCGAGGACTCCGACGCCGCTCTGGCCCCGCTGGCGCGCGAGAAGGAACACCTCTCGAGCTTCATCGTCCAGGCCAACCGCACCGGCCAGGCCACGGCCGAGCGCCGAGCCGACATCGAGCGGGGCCTCGCTCGGCTTCCGCGCTTCCTGCGCGAGCTGCGCCCGCTGATGGCCGACCTCGGCTCGTTCGCCGGCCAGGCCGCTCCGGTGGCCTCGGACCTGCGGCGGGCCGGGCCGGACGTGAGCCGGCTGATCGTCGCTCAGAAGCCCTTCGCCGAGGCCGCCCGGCCGGCGTTCCTCAGCCTGGGCGACGCTCTCGAGCGCGGCCGGCCGGCCCTGATCGAGGCGCGGCCGGTCGTCCGCGACCTGCGCCGGCTGGGCCGTGACTCGGCTCCGACCTCGCAGAACCTCGACCGCCTGACGGCCAGCCTCGACCGCACCGGCGGCCTCGACCGGCTGATGGACCTGACCTTCTATTCGACGGCCGCGATCAACGGCTTCGACGACGTGGGCCACTACCTGCGCTCGGCGCTGATCGTGAACGTCTGCACGGACTATGTGCCGATCCCCACGGGCGGCTGCAGCGCCCGCTTCGAGGGCGGCAGCGCGTCCGCCGCGGGCGCGGTGGAGCGCGTCGCGCCCCGGCTGGGGGCGAGCTTCGGCAACGACCGCTCCGACCAGCCGGTTCCGCCGCTGCAGCCGTTCGGCACGCTGATGGACGGCAAGGAGCTCGGCGCGCGCGCGATCAAGCGGGTGCGCGACCAGTCTGAGCTGCCGTCTCCCGCCCTCGAGGACGTCGGCAGCCCGCTGCTCGACTACCTGCTCGAGGAGACGCCGTGAGGGGCCGGGGCGGCGCACTGTCGGGCAGTCCCGTGCTGGTGGGCGCGGTAACCGTGCTCGTCACGATCATCGGCGTCTTCCTCGCCTACAACGCCAACGCGGGGCTGCCCTTCCTGCCCACCTACGACCTGACCGTGAAGGTGCCGAACGCGGCCAGCCTGGTGAACGGCAGCGAGGTCCGCATCGGCGGGAGCCGCGTCGGCGCCATCAGCGACATCGAGGCGGTTCCGACGAGGGGCGGGGGCGCCGAGGCGGAGCTGACGCTGAAGCTCACCCCAGACGTCGAGCCGCTGCCGGTCGACTCGACGTTCGTGGTCCGGCCGCGCTCCTCGATCGCCCTCAAGTACCTGGAGGTCACGCCCGGAGAGTCGGATGAGGGCTTCAAGAGCGGAGCGGTGGTGCCAGTGAGGCAGGCCCGGCCCAGGGCCGTCGAGCTCGACGAGGTGCTCAACATGTTCGACGCGCGCACGCGCGAGGGCGCGCGCGCCTCGCTGGGCGGCCTTGGCGACGGCTTCGCCGGCCGCGGGCAGAGCCTGAACCTGACGATCGAGGAGCTCGTGCCCCTGCTGAGGCGGCTCGAGCCGGTGGCGAGGAACCTGGCCGACCCGGGGACCGGGCTGGGCCGCCTGTTCCGCGAGCTCGGCGACGCCGCCGCCGAGGCCTCACCGGTCGCCGAGGAGCAGGCCCAGCTGTTCGTCGGCCTCGACATCACCTTCACGGCGCTCGCTCGGGTGGCACGGCCCTTCATCCAGGAGACCATCTCCCGCAGTCCGCCCACCTTCGACGTCGGCATCCAGCAGTTCCCGCTCCAGCGGCCGTTCCTGCGCAACACCGCGGCCTTCTTCCGCGAGCTGCGGCCGGGCATCGCGGTGCTCCCGACCGCGGCCCCGGCGCTGGCGGACGCGTTCGAGGCCGGCACTCGCACGCTGCCCGGCGTCCCAGCCACCGGCGTCCGCCTGGCCAGCCTGTTCGAGCGGCTCGAGGAGTTCTCCGACAGCCCCGGGGCCCGGGCGGGGATCAGGCGGCTGACCGCCACCGTCTCGACGCTGCGGCCGACGGTGGCCTTCCTGACTCCGGTCCAGACCGTGTGCAACTACGCCTCGCTGCTGTTCCGCAATGCGGCGAGCCTCTTCTCCGAGGGGACCGCCACCGGCACCTGGGAGCGCTTCACCCAGGTGGCCCCGCCGCCGGCGCCCAACGACGAGGGCGGGCCAGCGCAGCTGCCCGCCAACGGGCCCACGGCGCTCAATCACCTGCACGCGAACATCTACCCGAACACCGCATCCCCGGGCCAGCCGCGCGAGTGCGAGGCCGGCAACGAGCCCTATCTGAACGGCAGGGCCCTCATCGGGAACGTGCCGGGCAGCCAAGGGGCGACCACCGAGACGACCACGCGGGGTGGCGGCTGATGCGCGAGCGGCGCGGCACCCGCTTCACCCCGTTCCAGGCCGGGATGATCGCGCTCGTCCTGATCGTGATCGGCACCTACCTCGCCTTCGCGAAGCAGGTGCCCTGGAGCCAGCCGGACTTCGAGCTCAAAGCCGTGTTCGAGCGCACCACCGAGGTCGGCGCCCGCTCACCCGTGCGCATAGCCGGGGTCGACGTGGGCCAGGTGTCGAAGGTCGAGCGGGCGTCCGAGGGCTCGGAGGCGGCGCTCGTGACGATGGAGATCGACGAGGAGGCGCTCCCGATACACGAGGACGCCGAGCTGAAGATCCGGCCGCGGATCTTCCTCGAGGGCAACTTCTTCGTGGACGTGAGGCCCGGGACGCCCTCCGCCGGCGAGCTCGAGTCCGGCGAGGTGATCCCCGCCTCCCAGACGGCCGCGCCGGTGCAGCTCGAGCGTGTGCTGGGGACCCTGCGGGGCGCCACCCGCATGCAGCTCCAGCGCTTCCTGCGCGGCTACGGCGACGCGATCGGGGGTGAGCCCGCGCCGGGCGAGGATGCCGACCAGGATCCGGTGACGAAGGGCGAGACGGCAGGCGAGTCGCTCAACGACACGCTTGAGTACTCGGCCGAGAGCCTGCGCGGCTCTGCGCTCGTCAACGACGCGCTGCGCGGACTGGCGCCCCGCGATCTTTCGCGCCTGATCGCGGGACAGCAGCGGGTGTCGCAGGCGCTCGGGAGCCGCGAGCAGCAGCTCCAGGACCTAATCACGAACTTCAACGTGACCATGTCCGCCTTCGCCGCCGAGCAGGACGGCCTGCGCGGGACCGTGCGCGGCCTGCGCTCCCTGCTCGAGCGGGCCGACCCGGCGCTCGACGAGCTGAACGAGAGCTTCCCCCCGACCAGGGCCTTCGCGCGCGAGATCATCCCCGGCGTCCGCGAGACGGCGGCCACCATCGACGCCGCCTTCCCGTGGATAGCGCAGACCCGCCGGCTCATGTCGCCGGCCGAGCTGCAGGGGCTCGTCCGCGACCTGAGCCCCGCCACCCGCGACCTCGCGCTGACCACCGACGGGACGCTGAAGCTGCTGCGGCAGACGGACGCCTTCAACCGCTGCCTGCTCGATGTCGTGCTGCCGACCGGCAGCGTGGTGATCGAGGACCCGCCGGTTACGACCGGGGTCTCGAACTACCGCGAGTTCTTCATGGCGCTCGTCGGCCTGTCGAGCGAGTCGCAGAACTTCGACGGCAACGGCTCCTACGTGCGGCTGCAGCCGGGCGGAGGCTCGTTCAGGGTGCAGACCGGACGTCACCCCACCTTCGGGCCGCTGTTCGGCAACGCCACCCGCCCGCCGCTGGGCACGCGGCCCGCCTACCCAGGTCGCCTGCCTCCGAAGCGGCGCGACTTCGCCTGCCATCGCAACACGCCGCCGGACCTGAACTCGGCTCGGACGGGAGGCACCCCGTGAGGCGGGCGATCCGCGATCACCTGCGCGACTTCCTGGCGCTGCTGTTCCTCTTCGTGGTCGCGCTGGCGATCGCGGGCGTGATCCTCTCCCAGCAGCGGTTCAACCCGCCCTCGTGGGTCCCGCTGGTGGGCGAGGACTTCTACACGATCGAGGGCAGGTTCCAGACCGCTCAGGCGGTCGTGCCGGGGCAGGGCCAGACCGTGACCATCGCCGGGGTCAAGATCGGCGACGTCTCGAGGGTGGAGCTCGACGACGGTGCGGCGGTCGTGGAGATGGACATCGACGAGGACCACGCGCCCGTCTACCGCGACGCCACGATCCTGCTCCGGCCGCGCACCGGGCTGAAGGACATGTACCTGTCGCTCGAGCGCGGCACGCGGAAGGCCGGCGAGCTGCCCGAGGGCGGGCGCATCCCGATCCGCAACACGCTGCCCGACGTCAACCCCGACGAGGTGCTGGCGCAGCTCGACCGCGACGTGCGCGACTACCTGCGCATCCTGATCGACACGGGCGG
>DATACN010000009.1:0-1760 GCA_036258995.1 Thermoleophilaceae bacterium
GAGCGCCACCTGGCGAGCGACCCGCCGAAGCAGGCCGAGCTCGAGGCGCTGCGCGACGACGTGCGGCGGACGATCGAGACCGAGGTGCCGTCAGAGGTCCGCGGCGGCGTGACCGCCGGCATCGCCGTGGCGGGCACGGCCACCTCGCTGGCGGCGATCGACCTGGTGCTCGACCCCTACGACCCCGAGAGGGTGCACGGCCACGGGCTGTCGCTCGCGGTGTGCCGCGAGATGCTCGCCGACCTGGCCTCGAAGACCCTCGAGGAGCGCCGCAACGTGACCGGGCTGAATCCCGATCGCGCGCCCACGATCGTGGCCGGCGCGACCATCCTCGTGGAGGCCATGAGGGCCTTCGATCTGGACCAGATGGAGGTCAGCGAGGCCGATCTGCTGTACGGCGCGGCCCTGTCCGCGGCACGGTGGACGGATGGGTAGACGGATGTCTCGGACTTTTTCCCAATCGTCCCTTTCCACGCGGCACCCGGTGGTCTATAGTGGGCCTTGCTGGGTGGAGAAAGCCGTGCGGCAAACCCGTCGGCAGGTTCGCCCGGCACATAGGTTCGGGCGAAGCCGCATCGTATCGGCGCCTCCCGCCGTCCGGACCGCAAGGCCCTTTCATGGCACGTACCCCTGCCCGTCCTGATAGGGCCGTTAGTGAAACCGCCCGCAATGACTGCGGGCGGTTTCGCGCTTCAGGCCAGATTCGCTTTTCTCGGATAGGCGATGCTGGGGTCAGTCAGCACGTTCACGAGCGCCGGCCGGCCGGACTCGAACGCCCGCTCCAGCGCCGGCCGCAGCTCATCCGGGCGCTCCACCAGCTCGCCATGCCCGCCCAGGGCCCTGACCACCTCGTCGTAGCGGCAGGCCGGCTGGAGCTCCGCCGCCACCGAGTAGCCGTAGAGGAACTCCATTGGGTGCTTCTCGAGGCCCCAGATGCCGTTGTTGCCCATTACGCCCACGACGGGGACGTCGTGGCGCACGAGCGTGTCGAACTCGAGCCCCGAGAACCCGAAGGCGCCGTCGCCGAGCAGTAGCACGACCTGGCGATCGGGCCGCGCGAGCTTTGCCGCCAGCGCGTAGCCCGGCCCCGATCCCAGGCAGCCGTAGGGGCCGGGGTCCATCCAGCAGCCCGGCTCGTAGGTGTCGATCACGCGCCCCGCGTAGGAGACGAAGTCGCCGCCGTCGCCGACCACCACCGCGTCGCGCTCGAGCACGTCGGCGAGCTCGCCGTAGACCCGCATCGGGTGCAGCGGGGCGCGGTCGTCGGTCAGCTCCTCCTGCTCGGCCGCGCGCTTCTCGTTCTCGACCGCCCGCAGCTCGGCCAGCCAGGCGGAGCGGTCGGGTCCCGGGCCGCCCGCCGATCGGAGCGCGTCCAGCGTGGCCGCGACGCCGCCGTAGAGCTCGGCCGCCGGCGCTCGGGGATGCTCGCGCTCCGGCCGCGCCGACCCGATCGCCACGATCGGGGTGTCCTCGCCGAAGGAGCCGCCGAAGCCGAGCCGGAAGTCCATCGGCACGCCCACGACGAGCGCCACGTCGGCGGACTTCAGCGCGGTCCCTCGCGCGCGCGAGAAGAACATGGCGTCGTCGGCGGGCAGGCAGCCGCGCGCCAGGCCGTTCAGGAAGGCCGGAAGCTGGAGCTCGCGGCAGAGCTCGCCGAGCGCACACTCGGCACGCGCCCAGTAGAGGCCCGTGCCCGCCATCACCACCGGCCGCGAGGCGCCGCGCAGCAGCTCGGCGGCCCGGTCGAGGGCGTCTCCCTC
>DATACN010000010.1:0-7548 GCA_036258995.1 Thermoleophilaceae bacterium
GATCCGGATCAGCCGCAGGTCACGCCACGCGCGCTCGACGCCGTAATCCTTCATGTAGACCGCGCCGCCGTGGAACTCCAGGCACTCGTCGGCGACCTCGCAGGCGATCCGCGAGGCGTTGAGCTTCGCCATCGAGATCTCCCGCACCGGGTACTCGCCGTTGGCGTGGCGCCAGCTCGTTCGCGTAGCGCAGCGTCTTGTCGAACAGCGCCTGCGCGCTGGCCACGGCGCCGGCGGCGCCGATCAGCCGCTCGCCCTGCAGCTCCCACATGATGTGGTAGAAGCCCTTGCCCACCTCGCCGAGGACGGCGTCGTCGGGCACCCGCACGTCCTGGAAGGCGAGCAGCGCGGTGTCGGAGGCGTGCATCCCGAGCTTCTCGAGCCGCTTCTCGCGTTCCAGGACGTTCGCGTCCCCGCGGGCGCCCTGCTCGGGCAGGAGGGCAAGGGCTTCTACCACATCATGTGGGAGCTGCAGGGCGAGCGGCTGATCGGCGCCGCCGGCTGCGTGGCCGGGGCCCAGCGCTGCTTCGACCGCACGCTCGAGTTCGCCAAGGAGCGGACCGCGTTCGGCCGCCCGATCGGACGCTTCCAGGCGATCCGGCACAAGTTCGCCGAGATGGCGGTGAAGATCGAGGCGGCTCGCCAGATGGTCTACACGACGGCCTGGCGCTTCCAGAACGGCGAGTACCCCGTGCGCGAGATCTCGATGGCCAAGCTCTACGCCTCTCGGATCGCGGTCGAGGTGGCCGACGAGTGCATCCAGATCCACGGCGGCGCCGGCTACATGAAGGAGTACGGCGTCGAGCGCGTCTGGCGCGACATGCGCCTGAACCGCATCGGCGCCGGCACCGACGAGATCATGCTCGACGTGATCGGGCGCTCGTACGGGATCTAGCGCGCGCTAGAGCTGGTCCGCCGAGAAGGTGTCGCAGGCGCCCGCGTCGCCGCTGCGATAGCCCTCCTCGAACCAGCGGCGGCGCTGCTCGGAGCTGCCGTGAGTGAAGCTGTCGGGGTCGACCGATCCGGTGGCCCGGCGCTGCAGGCGGTCGTCGCCGATCGCCTCGGAGGCCGTCATCGCCTCCTGCACATCGCCTTGCTCGAGGTCGCCCTGCTCGTACACGGTGTTGGCCCACACGCCCGCGTAGCAATCCGCCTGGAGCTCGAGCCGCACTGACAGGGAGTTGGAGCGATCCGGGTCCTCCTGCTGGAGCCGGCGGACCTCGTCGCTCGTCCCGAGCTCGTGCTGCACGTGGTGGCCGACCTCGTGCCCGATCACGTACGCCCAGGCGAAGTCGCCGCCCGCACCGAGCTGCTGCTGCATGTCCCCGTAGAAGCTGAGGTCCAGGTACACGCGCTCGTCGCCAGGGCAGTAGAAGGGGCCGACCGCCGAGGTCGCCGAGCCGCAGGCCGTGTCGACGGCGCTCTGGTACAGCACGAGCTGGGCGTTGTCGTACTCGCGCCCCTCCCGGCGAAAGGTCTCCTGCCAGGTCTGCTGCGCGTCGGTGAACACGTAGCCGCTGAAGTCCTTGAGGTCCCGCTCGGGGTCCTCCGAGGGCGGGATCCCGGCCGGCTGCCCCGGCGCCTCGATCCCGCCGTCGAAGCCCGTGTCGACGGGGAATGCCTCGCCACCGCCGAGCAACTGGAGCGCCAGGTAGATCAGGACCCCTGTGACGCCGAGCCCGCCGCCGATGCGCGCGGCGCCGGCGCCCGCCCCGCGCCGGTCGATCACGTCCGGGTTGTCGACGCGGCGCCACCTCACCTGGCGGGCAGCGTATCCCGCGCGAGTACGATCGGCTCCGCAGCATGGGCGCCCCGATCCCTCCCTTCACCGAGGAGCACGAGGACCTGCGTGAGGCGATCAGGCGCTTCGTCCTCACGGAGCTGAGGCCGCACGCGCAGGAGTGGGAGGACGCCCGCTGGTTCCCCAACGACGTGTTCCACCGAATGGCCGAGCTCGGCTACCTCGGACTGAAGTACCCGGAGGAGCACGGCGGCGAGGGAGGCGACTTCGTACACGACGCGGTGCTCAGCGAGGAGCTGCCGCGCGCCGGCTCGGGCGGCCTGTCGGCTGGGATCGGCGCACACACGGGAATCGCCACGCCCCCGATCTGGAGGTTCGGCACCGAAGATCAGAAGCGCCGCTTCCTCGAGCCGGCCATCAGGGGCGAGAAGATCGCTGCGCTCGGCATCACCGAGCCCGGCACCGGCTCGGACGTGGCGTCCACGCGCACGTTCGCCCGCCGCGTCGACGGCGGCTACGTGGTCAACGGCGCCAAGACCTACATCACCAACGGCGTGCGTGCGGACTTCGTAGTCACGGCGGTCAAGACCACCGAGGAGGGCGGCCACCAGGGCCTGTCGTTTTTGATCCTGGAAAAAGGCATGGAGGGCTTCAGCGTCTCGAACAAGCTCGAGAAGATGGGCTGGCACGCCTCCGACACCGGCGAGCTGGCCTTCGACGACGTTTTCGTACCCGAGGAGAACCTGCTCGGCGAGGAGAACAGGGGCTTCTACCTGATCGTCGCCAACTTCCAGTGGGAGCGCCTCCTGATGTCGCTCGGGGCGGTCGGCTCGATGCAGGCGGTCATCGAGCGGACCATCGACTACATGCAGGAGCGCACCGCCTTCGGCCGCCCGATCGGCAAGTTCCAGGCGCTGCGCCACAAGCTCGCGGAGATGGCGGTGAAGCTCGAGGCCTCGCGCTCGCTGACCTACCACGCGCTGCGCCTATTCGCGTCGGGTCAGGACGCCGTGCGCGAGGTCACCGAGGCCAAGCTGCTGACCCAGCGCGCGTCGTTCGAGGTCGCCGACGACGCGCTGCAGATCCACGGCGGCGCCGGCTACATGAAGGAGTACGAGCTCGAGCGCGTGGCCCGCGACACCCGCCTGGGCCCGATCGGCGGCGGCACCGACGAGATCATGAAGGAGATCCTCGGGAAGCAGCTGGGGCTGTAGCGACTTGACCGCAGGCTCCTCCGCTCGCATCCGGCTCGCCGACCTGCTCGCGGGGCTGTCCGTGGCGTGTGACCTCGGCTTCGGCCTGCCGCCCGAGGAAGCGATGCGGTCCTGCCTGGTCGCGACGGCGCTCGCGCGGAAGATGGGGCTCGAGGAGAGCGTGGTCTCCGACACCTTCTATACCGCCCTCCTGCTCCACGTGGGCTGCACCGGCTTCGCTCACGAGACGGCCGCCCGCTTCGGAGACGAGCTCGTATTGCTCGGAGCGGTCGCCCGGACGGACGTCGCCGACCCGCGCGAATTCGTCACGAAGTTGCTCCCGGCGGTGACGCGTGCGAGGGGTCCCGTGACGAAGGCGCGGATGGCGGGCTACATGGTCGTCCGGGGCCAGGCCTTCGGCAAGGCGTTCGACACCGGAAGCTGCGAGGTGGCCACCATGACCGCGCGGCGGCTCGGGCTCGGCGAGGGAGTCCAGCAGGCCCTCTACGCCACCGGCGAGTGGTGGAAGGGCGGGAGTGCCCCCCGCGGTATCGGCGGAGAGGACATCGCGCTCCCGGCGCGCATCGCGCGGGCGGCCGCGGACGCGGTCGCTCTCGACGACGTGGGCGATCAGGACCTCGTCGTCGAAGCCCTGCGGCCCCGCGCCGGCGTAACCCTGGACCCGTCCGTAGTCGAGGCGCTTGTCGCGAACGCCGGCGAAGTGCTTGCCGAGGCCAGCGCGGGCGACCCGCGCGAGCGGGTGCTCGAGGTAGAGCCGGAGCCGGTGGCCGAGCGCAGGGCGACGGAGCTTCGGGAGGTGGCGGCTCCCTTCGGTGACATCGCCGACCTGAAGACCCCGTTCACGCACGGGCACTCGGCGGAGGTGGCACGCCTGGCCACTCAGGCGGCGGAGGGCTTGCGCCTGGACGCCGGCTCGGTGCGCTCGCTCGAGATCGCCGCGCTACTCCACGACGTCGGCCGCGCCGCCGTCTCCAACGTCGTGTGGGAGAAGCCCGGACCGCTCACGCGCACGGAGTGGGAGCAGGTGCGCATGCACCCCTATCACTCCGAGCGGGTCCTCGCGAGCTCGCGCTCACTCGAGCCCATGGCCCGGTTGGCCGGGGCACACCACGAGCGGCTCGACGGCTCCGGCTACCACCGCGGGTCCCGCGCCGGCGACCTCGTGCCGGCCATGCGGATCCTGGCTGCCGCGGATGCGTTCCAGGCGATGACCCAGGAGCGACCCCACCGCGCGGCCCTGAGCCCGGAGCAGGCCGGTGCGGAGCTCACCCGCGAAGCTCGCGCCGGCCGCCTCGACCCGGACGTCGTGGGCGCGGTCCTCGACGCGGCCGGCCAGGGACCTCCGCGCCGAAGGGACCTCAGGCCCGCCGGGCTCACCGAGCGGGAGATAGAGGTCGTGCGACTCGTGGCGGCGGGGCACTCGAACCCCGAGATAGCGAGGCGGCTCGTAATCTCGCGCCGCACCGCCGAGCATCACGTCCAGCACATCTACTCGAAGCTGGGTGTGTCGAGCCGGCCGGCCGTGGCCCTCTTCGCCCTCGAGCACGACCTGATCGAAAGATAGGCAGACCTACCGATGCGCCGAGCGCGCCCGCCAGGCACGCTAGCCCCATGACCACGTCCCAGATCATCGGCACCGCGGCGACGCTCTATGGGTTCGGGGCTTCCTTCGCAATGTTGCTGCAAGCCCGGCAGCTGCTTCAGCGAGGGACCTCGTGCGACGTCTCCGCCGCCTTCCTCGGCACCTACGTCGGCGGCTACGCCATCTGGCTGCTCTACGGCGTGAGCATCGGAAGCGTGCCGATCATCCTCGTGCATGCGGTGGGCCTCGGCTTCGGTGCCCTCACGCTGGCCATCGCGCTCACCCTGCGCGGCCCGCTGCTGCGGCCCGCCAGCTGGAACAGCTGCCAGGTCGAGGGTGACACAGGGCTGCAGGCGTAGCCGGGAACCGTGGACCGAGACCGCCCGCGCCGGTACGATCGGCGGTGGAGGAGAGGGCCACTGCCGGACGCTGACGAATCGTGACGGCCAAGGAGTTCGAGCTCGGCGGCGGGCTGGAGGCCGCAGGTAGGGCGCGGCGGGCGCTCGAGAGCCTCACGGACGAGGTGGATCCCGCCCTCCACGAGGACCTTCGGCTGCTGATCACCGAGCTCGTGACCAACAGCGTGCGCCACGCGGGCGTCCATGCGGGCGACACCCTGGTGCTCACCGTCTCGATCTCGCGCGAGACCCTGCGCGCCGAGGTGCACGACGGCGGCGAGACCTTCGAGCCCGTTGCGGAGGTGCCAAAGCACCCCGCAGCCCAGGGCTGGGGCCTCGTCATGGTGGACCGCATCGCCGACCGCTGGGGGGTCGAGGGCGACGGCGGGAAGTACGTCTGGTTCGAGATCGACCGGGCGACCCGCTAGCATTGCTGACTTTCTAGGTCAGTTTTCTCGATAATAGGAGGCGCGTGCAGAAGCTGCTGATGCTCGGCCTGGTCGGGTTCGTCGCCCAGCTCATCGACGGCGCCCTCGGGATGGCGTACGGGGTGACGTCCACGACGCTGCTCGTGACTACGGGAGTGGCGCCTGCGGCCGCCTCGGCCAGCGTCCACCTCGCGGAGGTGGGCACCACCCTCGCCTCCGGGGCGGCGCACTGGAAGTTCGGCAACATCAACTGGCGCGTCGTCGCCCTGATGACCGTGCCCGGCGCCTTCTTCGCCTTCCTGGGCGCGGTGGCGCTTTCGTCGATCTCGGCCGAGACCGCGGTGCCGCTCGTCTCCGCCTTCCTGTTCTGCCTGGGCGTGTACATCCTCGTGCGCTTCGCGCGGTCGCGGATCGCGCCGCCCAACCGCCGTCCCCTGCCGTGGTTCTTCCTCGCGCCGCTCGGCGGCTTTGCCGGTTTCATGGACGCCGCCGGCGGGGGTGGCTGGGGCCCGATCGGCACCACCAGCCTGCTGTCCTCGGGGCGGATGGAGCCGCGCCAGGTGGTCGGCTCGGTCGACGCCGCGGAGTTCCTCGTATCCGTCGGCGCTTCGGCCGGCTTCCTCGTCGCCCTGGACTCCAGCGAGCTCCACGCCGGTTGGCTGGTGGCGCTGCTGGCCGGCGGGCTCGTGGCCGCGCCGATCGCGGCCTGGCTGGTGCGGAGGTTGCCGGCTCGGATCCTCGGCACCGCCGTCGGCGGCCTGATCCTGGTCACGAACGCCCGCACGTTCGGCGAGGCGGTCGGCGCCGACGCCCACCTGGTCCTCGGCGTCGTGCTGGCCCTGGCGGCGGTCTGGGTCGCGGCGGTCGCGGCCGCAGTCGCCGGCCTCAGAAGGGACCGGCAGCTCGCGGCGGAAGCCGCTTGACGAGAATGGGGCCATGCACGTCTCCGCGCGGTCCGACTATGCGCTGCGCGCGGCGACCGAGCTCGCCGCGGCGGGCGGACAGCCCGTCAAGCGCGAGCGCCTGGCCGAGGCCCAGGGGATCCCGGCGCAGTTCCTCGAGCAGATCCTCCTGGACCTGAAGCGCGCCGACATCGTCAGGGCCAGGCGGGGCCCGGAAGGCGGTTTCTGGCTGGCCCGGCCGGCCCGGCAGATCACGGTGGCCGACGTGATCAGGGCCGTGGACGGCCCGCTCGCGCACGTTCAAGGCACCCGGCCCGACAAGGTCGAGTACTCCGGCAGCGCCGAGCCGCTGCGTGAGGTCTGGCTGGCGGTGCGCGGGAGCCTGCGCGAGGTGCTCGAGGCCGTCACGCTGGACCACCTGGCGCGAGGCGAGGTGCCCAAGCGCATTGCCTCGATCGCGCGCCGGCCGCAGGCGCTCGAGCCGCGCTAGGTCAGCCCGCCGGCGAGCCGCTCAGACGGCCACGAGGGTGCTGTCGACATAGCACCAGCTCCAGTCCTCGCCGGGCTGGAGCGACGTGACGATCGGATGGTGGGCGGCCGAGGCGTGCTTGCTCGCGTGCTGGTTGACCGACGAGTCGCAGCAACCGACCTTGCCGCAGGTCCGGCAGGCTCGTAGGTGCACCCAGCGGTCGCCGGTCTTCAGGCACTCCTCGCAGCCTTCGAACTCGGCCGGCGGCTCCACCTCGACCTGATCCAGGTGCGAGCACACTGGCATGGTTCGACTGTACTCCTCGCCCGGCGTGTGTAGGGTGCCGCGCCGTGGGTGTGCTCGACGGCAGGTCGGCGATCGTCACGGGGTCGGCGCGCGGCATAGGCCGCGCCACCGCCGAGCTGCTCGCGGGCGAGGGCGCTCAGGTCCTGATCAACGACCTGGACGGGGATGTGGCCGAGGAGGCCGCCGGCGAGATCCAGGGCGAGACGGCCACCTTCGCGGGCGACCTGACCAAGGAGGGCGTGCCCGACCAGCTCGTCGATAAGGCCGTGGAGGCCTTCGGCAAGCTCGACATCATCGTCAACAACGCCGGCTACACCTGGGACGGCCCGATCCACAAGATGGCCGACGACCAGTCCCAGGCGATGCTCGACATCCACACGGTCGTGCCCTTTCGCGTGCTGCGGGCCGCCGCCCCCCACCTGCGCGAGCCGGCCAAGAAGGAGCGCGAGGAGGGCACCGAGGTCTTCCGCAAGGTCGTGAACGTCACCTCGATCTCGGGCACCTTCGG
>DATACN010000011.1:0-7488 GCA_036258995.1 Thermoleophilaceae bacterium
GGCCGGCGCGCGGGGCGCATATCGCCGCTTGGCGTCGGCTGCGCGGGCGCGGGATCGCGGCGCGTGGGATGCCGCCCGCCGCGATGCCGTCTCGAGCGAGGCGGCCCTCCAAACCGGGCTCAGGAGCCTGCGGGCCGCTCAGTAACGCCGGCTAGCGGTGCTGCCGCTCGCCCAGGATGCCGTGGACCGCCGTGACGAGCTCCTCGTGGCGGCGCTCCCGTGCCTCCTCGGCGCGCCGCTCGAAGGCATGGCCCGCCACCCGCCGTCCCCGCACGATGGCGGCGCTGGCCGCGGCCATGGCCAGTAGCGCGAGCAGGATCGTGAAGGGGAAGGGCCCGCCCTCCTCCGCCGCGCTCGCGGCTCCCTCGGCGACGGCCTCTTCCAGATCGGGAGATGGAAGCGCGCCGGTGGGGAACCCCGGTGCCTCCGGGTCCGCGGCTTCGCGGTCGCCGCGCGGGGTGGGCACGATCCCGAGCGCCTGGGCCACGATCGGCGCGCTCTCGGCGATGCCCGCGAAGCCGCCTTGGCCGAAGGAGCCTCCGCCTCCGCCGTAGCCGCAGCCGGTCGCGCGGTTGGCCCGCGAGATGCCGCTCAGGCCGCGGCGCTCGGCCCTGGTGACCCGCCGTACGGAGATGCCGAGCCGTCGCGCCGTCGCGGTGCGGCTATGCGGCCGCGGGCGGCCCAGGCCCGACCGCAGCACCAGCACGCGCCGCTCGAGCGAGGAAACCGCATCCAGGCAGGGGGCGAGTCGCCGCACCCTGCGCCGCAGCTTCCGCTCCCGGGCGACGGGCCCGGCCCCACCGTCCTGCGCGCGGGCGCCGGCGCCGGAAGAGGTCGTCCCGGCGCCCAACCCGCCAACCGCCTCCCTGGTGGTCGAGCCGCCTCCACCGGCGGTCGAACCGCCTCCGCCGGCGGGTGCCGCGCGGTTGGTCGCTCCGCCGATTCCGCCGCCCGCAGACGGGGCGGTCGGGGCGCTCACCGGCGGTGCCGGCGAGCTCGGCGCCTGGACCCCCGGCAGCGACGGGACGGTGGGGACCGCAGGAGGTTTCGGGACCGCAGGCAGCTTCGGGACCTCGGGGAGCCTCGGCAGCTCGACCGGTGGCGCCTGGCCGCCCGCCGGGGCGCCCGCGGCCAACATCGCGGCAAGCGTCAGCGCGCCCAGCCCCAGCGCGCGACGGGCCGCGCTGGTCAGCCTTGGTCTCCTTCAGGAGCTTCTGTCCCCGCTCCCAGCGGGCGGCTCGCCAGAGCCTCCTCGCGCGCCGTGGCGAGCTCGCGCATGATGCGGCTGCGCTTGCGCCCGCGCACCTTCGATCCCTCACCGAAGCTCTCGCGGTGGGTGGCCTCCTCCACGATCGAGCCCGCCAGAAGGCGGTGCCACTCGGCGCTATCGCGGTCTCCGCGTGCCTCCGCGAGCTCGGCGGCCTCTCGCATCGACACGAAGCTCTGGGCGAGCTCCTCGTCGCTCAGGCCCGGGATGTCGGCGGGATCCTTCAGCGGTGCGCGTGACGGCTTGGTGGTGGCGCCTCCCAGGCCGAAGAGCCGCGTGCGGGTGTCGCCTTCCGGTTCGGCCGGCGGGTCAGCCTCGGGGACGGGGGCCGGTTCCTCGGGTCCTTCCTCGACGGCAGGCTCCAGCTCCGTCAACCTGGCCTCGAGCACGGCTATCCGCCCGCGCGCCTGCTCGTGCGACCACTTCAGGGTCTCGGCTTCCACCCGGGCGCTCTCGAGCTCGCCGGTCAGCCGCTCCACCTGCTCCTCGAGCTCGCCGGACTCGCGCTGCTCGGGCGCGGCACCCTTGGCGCGGGCGGCCTCCAACTCGGCGCGAAGGGCCTCGACCTCGCGGCGGGCCAGGTTCAGCTCCTCGAGCATGGCCGCCGACTCGCCTGCGCCCTCGCCCGAGGAGAGCGCCAGCTCCAGCCGCTTGACCTGGTCGCGCAGGGAGTCCCGGGACGTCTCGACCTCAGCGAGCCGGGTCTCGGCGGCTACTCGGCGCTCGCGCTCGAGGGCCGTCTGCCCGAGGGTGTTCTCGAGCTCCTCGTCGAGCTCCTTGAGGACCGACTCGGCCTGACTCTCCGTCTCCGACAGCCGCTCCTCGAGCTGGGTGTGCCACTCCTGTTCCTCCGCCGCGCGGGTCGTCGCCTCTTCGACCTGGGCCTGTAGGCGCGAGTTCTCCCGCTCCAGCTCGGTTACACGCTGCCGGGCCTCGACGGCTTGGGCCTTCGCCTCGCCCGCGCTGGCCTCCAGCTCTCCGTGGGCCACCTCGAGCTCCTCCCGGCGCTCGACGGCGGTGAGAAGCTGCTTGGACGTCTCACGGGCGAGCTCCTGCTGGTCGGCCAGCTCGGCCTGGAGCTCCGCGCGTGCCTGCCGCTCACGCTCCACCTGCGATCTCGCCTCGGCGACCTGCTCTTGGAGCTCATGCGATGCCGCCGCGCCCTGAGACTCCAGCTCGGCGATCCGGGACCCGGCCTCGTCCTTCAGGCGCTGCCGCTCGGCGCGCCACTCCTGCTCGCGACGCTGCAGCTCGGCCCGGGCCTCCCGCTCGTGGCGCCGGGCCTCATCCCGCTCGCGCTGGGTGGTCGCCAGCCGCTGCTTGAGCTCTACACGCACGGCGTCGGCGTCGATCAGCTGCCGCTCGATCTCGGCCTCGCGCGCCTTCAGCTGCTCGCGCCGGGCGCTCTCGGTCTCGACCATCCGCTGGAGGAGGTGCTCCAGCTCGTCGCGGCGGCCCTTGGCGCGGTCGAGCTGCGTGCGCGTCTGGCCCAGCCGTTCCTCGAGTCGCTTTACGCGGCGGGACGCGCGACCGCGGGCATCCGTCGTGGATTCGACCGCCGCAGCGTCTCCGTCGCTCTCCTGGGCCAAGCTCTCGCCTCCTCCCTAGTCGGCCGGGGGCCAGTCTTCGGCCACCGGCCGGGCCACCAGCGGGCGGAGCTCGAGTGCCTTCTCACGGGCGGCGGCGAGCTCCTTCAGCGCACGGTTGCGCTTGCGCCCGCGGACCTTCGTCTCGCCGAACAGCGGGCGGCCGGCAGCCTCCTCGGCCACGGCCCGCGCAAGAGCGCGGTGCGACTTTGCGCTGTCGCGGTCCCCGCGAGCGTCGGCCAGCTTGGCCGCCTCCCGCATGGCGGTGAAGGCCTGGGCGAGCTCCTCGTCGCTCATGCCCGGAAGCTCGGACGGGTCCTTCAGGGGCGCGCGGGTCTGCCGTTCGGCGCCCCTGGCGGAGCCAAGGAGGCGCCGCCGCCTCCCGGCCGCGTCCTCGGTGGCGGGCTTCTCCTCGGAGGGCTCCTCGTCGTCGGGCCCATCGAAGGTGGGCTCCGCGGGCACGGGCTCCTCGAGCTGGCTGCTGACGTCTGCCGGCGCGTCGCCAAGCCGGTCCTCGAGCTGGAGGATTCGCCGCCGGGACTGCTCCTGGGAGACCTTGAGCGTGTCGGCTTCGGCGCGTGTGTCCTCTAGCTCGGTGCGGAGCGACTCGAGCTCCGCATGCGATTCGCCGGGCTCGGGCGTCCAGGGGGCTTCGCCGCCGCCCGCAGACCGTGCCACGTCGAGCTCGGCATGCAGGCGCTCGATCTCGCGCCGGGCGTCGGCCAATTCCTCGGGCGGGTCGGCCGCCACCGGCGGGGTGGCCTGCTCGGCCTGGGACTGCGCATGCTCGAGCTCTTCCAGGCGGGTCTCGGCGGCCACCCGGCGCTCTCGTTCGAGGGCGGCCCGGCCAAGCGCGATCTCGAGCTCTTCGTCGAGGTCCTGAAGCACGGACTCCGCCTGCTTCTCGGTCTCGCTCAGACGCGCTTCGAGACGGTCGTGCCACTCGCGCTCCTCGGCGGAGCGGGCCCTTGCCTTCTCGATCTCGGCTTGCAGCCGCTCGTTCTCCCGCTCCGCCTGGGTCAGGCGGCGCTCTGCGTCGGCCACCAGCGCCCTGGCCTCGTCGGCATCCGCCCGAAGCTCCTCGTAGCCCGCCTCGAGCTCCTCACGGCGGTCCACCGCGGCCACGAGCTGGCGCGAGGCATCCCTGGCGAGGTCACGTTGCTCTGACAGCTGCGCATCCAGCCGCAGCCGCTGCTCGCGCTCGTGCTCTGCCTCCGACCTGGCCTGGCGAAGCTCCTCGTTCAGCGCCTGGAAAGCCTCCTCGCTGCGGCCTTCCAGCTCGGCGACCTTGGAGCGCAGCGATTCGAGCTCGGTGCGGGACTCCTGCTCGCGCCGCTCCAGCTCGGCGCGCTCGCGCTCGGCCTCCGCCGCCCGCTGCTCGAGCTCCTGGCGAGACTTCTCGAGCTGGGCCTCCTGGCGCTCGATCTCGGCCTCGCGGACCTTCAGCTGGTCCCGGCGCGAGCTCTCCGCGTCGACCATGCGCTGCAGGAGCTGCTCCAACTCGTCGCGGCGCCCCTTGGCCCGATCGAGCTGCACGCGCGTCTGCCCCAGCCGCTCCTCGAGGCGAGTGATGCGCCTGGCGGCGCGTCCGCGAACGTCCGTGCCGGCCTCGGCCGCCACGTCGCCGTTGCCCTCCTGACCCGTCAGTTCCCCGTCACGCTCCCTCGGGACGATGCGAAGTAGCTCGCAATATGCACGATTTTCGCACTGGATGCGCCGGACCTAAACGGCCTCGAAGCGCACCACGCCTTCGTCGTCGATCTCGCGGACCCGCCCGGCATTGACCAGCAGGTCGGTGTGCCCGAGAACCTCCGACAGGGTCAGGTAGGCCTGGGTGACGGCGATGTTGCCCCAGAGCGACTGGGCGAGGTCGTAGGCCGAGCGCGAGCGCTCGGCGATCAGCTTGTGGAACTTCTCGGTGCGCCGGCGGGTCAGGTCGAAGCGCTTGTCGATTAGCGCTCGGTGGTCGGTGATCGGGTCGCCGTGCCCCGGCAGCACCAGGTCGAGGTCCATCGCACGTGTCTTCTCGAGCGACTGGAGGTACTCGACCAGCGCCTGCCTTCGCTCGCCGCCGGCGAGCGGCCTCGTGATCAGCGGGTTGGAGGAGATCCGCTTGAGCAGATGGTCGGCCGCGATCAGCATGCGCCGGTCGGGGTCGTGGAAGACGGTGTCGGTGGGGGAGTGGCCGGGCCGGAAGCAGACCTCGAGGCGCCGATCGCGGAACTCGATCACCTCGCCGTCTCGCAGCACGCGGGTCACCTCCGCCTTCGAGCCCCAGGCCCTGAAGGACTGCGAGACCGTGCGCAGCGCGGTGGCCACGTCGTCGGGGATGCCGTGGCGGCGCATCAGGTCGCCGGCGAACTCGTCGTCCTCGGCAGCGTGCTCCGAGTAGTTCTCGACGAACGGGACCGCCACGTCGATCGTGGCCACGTCGGCGCCCGAGTGCGAGGCCACGATCCCCACAAGCCCCAGGTGGTCGATGTGCTGGTGGGTGAGGATCACGAGCTCGAGCTCCTCGAGCTCGTGGCCCAGCTCACGCAGCCCGCGCTGCAGCTCGTCGAACGAGGTGGCGGAGTTGGGCCCCGCGTCGACGAGCGTGAGTGGCTCGTCCTCGATCAGGTACACGTTGACCCGCCCGACGGCGAAGGGGGTCGGGATGGCCAGCCGGTGTATGCCCGCCTCGGCGGCGGGGGCGAACGGGTCCTTGCTCAACGCGGTGTCAGCCGGCAGCGCAGCAGGGTCGCGAGCACTCGCAGCCCGTCAATGGAGGTGAGCTTCTTGCCCTCGGGGTGGGTCCGCGCCGAGTAGTTCGCCGGCACCTCGTAGATCCGTTCACCGCGCTGCAGCAGCCGGGCCGTGATCTCGGGCTCGATCTCGAAGCCGCGGGCGCGTAGCGGGAGCTCCTTGAAGATCTCGGTCCGGATGGCCTTGTGGCAGGTCATGATGTCCTTGATGTAGACGTTGAAGAGCAGGTTGGCGGCCAGGGTCACGCCGCGGTTGCCCATTACGTAGAGGAACGAGTGGCTCGTGTGGCCCTCGAACACCCGGGCGCCGAAGCAGGCGTTGAAGGAGCCGCCGACGATCGGCTCGAGCAGGGCGGCGATGTCGTCAGGCTCGTACTCGAGGTCGGCGTCGAAGATCGCGCTCACCTCGCCTCTGGCCTCCTTCACCGCCGTCCGCACGGCGGCGCCCTTGCCCTGGTTTCGGTCGTGGTAGAGCACGCGCACGTTGTCCGGCCAGTCGTGCGAGCGCAAGAGCTCGGTGCTGCCGTCGGTGGAGCCGTCGTCTACGACGATCAGCTCGCGCTCGGGCAGCGCGTCGGCCTCGAGCACGCTCTGCACGGCCTGCTCGAGCGTGCGGACCTCGTTGTACACGGGCATCAGCACCGTGAGCGGCGGTCGCCCGTCGCTCACGACCGGATCAGCTCGAGCACCTCGTCGCGCCTCTGCTCCATGTGCTCGCGGGAGCGAAGCGACTCCAGGTTCAGCCGCAGCAGCGGCTCGGTGTTGGAGGGCCTGACGTTGAAGTGCCAGTCCTCGTAGTCGACGGAGACGCCGTCGAGGTGCGAGACGTCGCCGTCGCCGTAGCGCTCGGCGATCTCGGCCATCTTCGCCTGCTGGTCCTCGACCTCGGAGTTGATCTCGCCGGAGATGAAGTAGCGCTCGCGCAGGGGGGCGAGCAGGTCGCTCATGCGGGCGCCCTCGACCGACAGCAGCTCCAGGATCAGCAGGGCCGGGATCGTCCCAGAGTCGGCGCAGTAGAAGTCGCGGAAGTAGTAGTGGCCGGAGACCTCGCCGCCGAAGGCCGCCCCAGTCTCGCGCATGCGTGACTTGAAGAAGGCGTGGCCCACGCGGTTCACCTCGGCGCGGCCGCCGGCCCGCTCGACCAGGTCGCGCACCGCGCGGCTCGCCCGCACGTCGTAGAGGATCGTGGCGCCCGACTCCTTGCGCAGGATCGACTCGGCCAGCAGGGCGGTGAGGAAGTCGCCGTCCACGAACTCGCCCGTATCGTCTATGAAGAAGCAGCGGTCGGCGTCGCCGTCCCAGGCGATGCCCAGGTCGGCGCCGGTCTCGCGGACCTTCTCGATCACGAACCGGCGGTTCTCGGGCAGCAGCGGGTTGGGCTCGTGGTCGGGAAACTCGCCGTCGGGCTCCCAGTAGGTCTCGACCCGCTCGATCGGGAAGTCCTCGAGGATCGGCCCGACCATGGGCCCGGCCATGCCGTTGCCGCCGTCGAGGACGACCTTCTGGGGCCCGATCCGGCCCGGGTCGATGTAGCCGAGGGCGGCGGAGCGGAAGTCCGCGGCCACGTCCTCCCGGCTCACCTGGCCGGGCGGGTCGGCCGGCTCGCCGAACTCGCCCGTCTCGACCAACTCACGCAGCTCGCCGATGCCCTTGTCGCCGGACAGGGGCAGGGCGCCGCCGCGCACCAGCTTGACCCCGGTGTAGGCCTTGGGGTTGTGCGAGGCGGTGCAGGCCAGGCCACCGTCGAGCTCGCGCGAGCCGACCGTGAAGTAGACGATCTCGGTGGCCACCATGCCGATGTCGAGCACGTCGGCGCCCTCGTGGCTGATGCCCTCCACGTAGCGGGCGCTCAGCTCGGGCGCGGCGAGGCGCATGTCACGCCCGACCGCGA
>DATACN010000012.1:0-8132 GCA_036258995.1 Thermoleophilaceae bacterium
AGGAAGAAGTTGCGCGAGATCGAGAGCAGCGGGATCGTCGCCAGATCCTGGTAGACGGTGCCGATGCCCGCCTCGAGCGCGTCGCGCGGGGAGCCGAAGCTGACCTCCTCGTCGTCGACGAGCAGCGCGCCCTGGTCGGGCCGGTAGACGCCCGACAGGATCTTGATCAGGGTGGACTTGCCGGCCCCGTTGTCGCCGAGCAGGCACATGACTTCCCCGTCCTCGACCTTCATCGAGATGTCCTTCAGCGCGATCACGCTGCCGAAGTACTTCGAGACCTCGCGCGCCTCGATCACGCTTCCTGAGCCTTCCGACGGATGTAGCGGTTCACGAGCACCGCGGCCAGGATCATCGAGCCCAGGAAGACCTGGAACCAGTCGGAGTCGACGCCGGTGAAGAAGATGCCCTGCTCGACCATGCCGAACAGCAGGGCCCCGAAGAACGCGCCGATCGCCGAGCCGTAGCCACCGGTCAAGAGACACCCGCCGATCACCGCGGCCGCGATCGCGTAGAACTCGCGCAGCTCCCCGCGCAGCACGTCGGCCGATCCGGCGTTCGTCACCTGGATGGCCGCGAGCAGCGCCGCTGCCAGTGCGGTGCAGATGAACAGGGTGATCTTCACGCGCGCCACGGGCACGCCGACGTTGCGCGCGGCCTCGGGGTCGCCGCCGGCCCCGAAGATCCAGTTGCCGAAGCGGGTTCGCAGCAGCACGAAGGTCGCGAGTGCGGTGACCCCCACCGCCCACAAGATCGACACTGGGAAGTCGCCGATCCTGCCGCCGAACAGGTCGAGCAGGAAGTTGTCGGCGCCGGCCTCCTCCCTGATTCCGCCCACCTGGGTCCGGCCGGTGACGCTGCGAGTGATGGCGAGCGTGAGTCCTCGCACGATGAAGAGCGCCGCCAGCGTGACGATGAAGGACGGCAGCCCGGTGCGCACGACGATCCACCCGTTAATGGCCCCGACCGCCCCCGCGGCCACGAAGGTGATCAGGATCGCCATCCAGAGCGGCGTCTGGTACTCGGTGAGCGGGATCGCGATCAGCATGCCCGCCCCGCCGATCATCGAGCCGACCGACAGGTCGAACTCGCCGGCGATCATCAGAAGCGCGACCGGCACGGCGATGATCGCGAGCTCGGCCGCGGCCTCCAGATAGGTTATCGTCCCGTCCTTGGTCAGGAAGCCCTCGTCGCCCGCCACGAGAGCGAAGAACACCCAGGCGAGGATGGCCCCGCCGACGGCGCCCAGCTCGGGCCGGACGAGCAGCCGACGAGCGCGCCCTACCTCGCGGACGCGCTCGTCGGGTCGCTCAGGGGCGGCTGTAGCTGCGCCGCCCTCCATGCCCTAGCGCAGGCCCTCCTGGGCCAGGTTGATCACCCGCCCCGCGTTCTCGCGGGTGACGAACGCCGGGCCCGTGAGCACGTCGTTCGCCGGCGCCAGACCCAGCTGCGCGAAGTGCGTGAGCATCTGGACCGGCAGGTAGCCCTGCAGGAACTGCTGCTGGTCGATCGCGAACAGCAGGTCCCCGTCGCGCACAGCTCTCAGCGCGCTCGGGCTGAGGTCGAAGGTCGCAACGGTGATGTCCCCGAGCCGGCCCGCGTCCCTCAATGCCGCGATCGTCGGATCGGCGCCGGTCGGGCCGAGGGTGAGGATGCCGTCGACGTCCCCGCGCGTCTCCAGGGCGTTCGCCACGCGCGACTGCGCGGTGGTCGGGTCCGTCAGGTCGACGGCCAGGACCTCCACCTGTCCGCGCAGGCCCTCGCGGAAGCCCTCGCAGCGAAGGTCGAGCGCGGCGTTGCCGACCTCCTGGTTCACGCAGAGCGCGTTGCGCACTCCCTCCTCGCGCATGCGCTGGCCGGCCTGAACGCCCGCCAGGCGCTCGCTCTGCCCGACGTGGGCGATGGCGCCGACCTCGTCGCTGACGTCGTCGCCGGAGTTCAGCGATACGACCGGGATCCCCGCGTCGACCGCCTTGCGGATCGACGAGGTGAGCGCGTCCGGATCCGGGATCGAGACCGCGAGGCCGTCGGGCTTCTTGGCCACGGCCGCGTCGATCAGCCTGCGCATCGCGGGCATGTCGAAGCGCTCGGGCGCGCGGTACTCGACGTTCACGCCGAGGTCTTCCGCGGCTGTGTCGACGCCGTTCTTGACCACCGACCAGAACGGGTCGGCCGCCTGACCGTGCGTGACCACCTGAAGCGAGACGTCGGTGCGCTTGACGCCTCCCTGTTCGCTCTTCTCCTCCTCGCCGCATGCGCCGGCGACGAGCGCCAGCAGGGCAAGCAGGGACAGGACCGGCAACCTGAATCTCATCTTCCCTCCTCCGAGTCCACTCTTATGGCGCAGCCTATACCGGCGTGTGCTGCACTGGAAAGGGCATGAAGGCCGCGTTGCTAGTCGCGCTGGTGGGGAGCGTGGTCCTGGCGTCGACCGCGACTGCCGCCGGGCGCTGCGGGAGCGCGCCGTGGTGCGACACGAGCCTGTCCGCGGACCAGCGCGCCGGCCTGCTGCTTGACGCGCTCACCCGCGACGAGAAGATCTCCCTGCTCGCCGGCGACGAGCTCTTCGGCGTGGCCGGGGGGCCGGGCAGCCATACCGGTACGAGCGACGGCGTGGAGCGCGTGGGCCTCCCGACCACCTACTACAGCGACGGTCCGGTCGGCCCGCGTTCGGGCCAGGCGACCTCGATGCCCGCGCCCATGGCGCTGGCCGCGACCTTCGACAGCAGGCTGGCCCGCCTGCACGGGTCGGTGGTCGGGGACGAGGTGAAGGCCAAGGGCAACGACGTGGTCTTCGCGCCGACCGTGAACCTCATGCGCACGCCACTGGGGGGCCGCACCTTCGAGTCCTTCGGCGAGGACCCGTACATCCAGGCGCGCATGGGCGTCGAGTGGATCCGCGGCGCCCAGGCCCAGGGCGTGATCGGCAACGCCAAGCACTACGCGGTCAACAACCAGGAGGGCGAGCCGCCGGGCACCCTGGTCGGCGGCGGCGAGGGCAGCAGGCAACTGGTCGACGCCATCGTCGACGAGCGGACCTTGCGCGAGATGTACCTGCCGCACTTCGAGGCGGCGGTCAAGGAGGCCAACGTCGGCTCGGTGATGTGCGCCTACAACCGCGTCAACGGCGAGTACGCATGCGAGAACGAGCACCTGCTCGAGCGCGTGCTGAAGGGAGATTGGGGCTTCGACGGCTACGTGCTCGCCGACTACGGCGCCACGCGCAACACCGCCAACTCGCTCAACAACGGCCTCGACTTCGAGCCCTGGCCCGGCTTCATGTACGGACCGACTCCGGTCATGCTGGCGCTGACGACCGGCCAGGCCTCGGAGTCGGCCGTCGACGAGCACGTCCGCCGGATCCTGCGCACGCTGTTCGCGTACGGGTTCTTCGACCGCGACGCCTACCCCTACGACGACAGCCGGATCGACAAGCAGGGGCACGCCGCCGCCGCCCGGCGGATCGAGGAGGCCGGCATAGTGCTGATGAGGAACACCGGCGTGCTGCCCCTGAGGCGTGGCCGCGTGAGGTCGCTGGCGCTGATCGGCGAGGACGCGGAGCGGTTCAAGTCAGGGGGCGGATCCTCGATGGTGCAGCCCTTCGCGGCCACGACGCCGAAGCAGGGCATCGAGAGGCGCGCGGCGACCGCCGGCGTCGAGGTCCATTACGACACCGGGGAGAACGAGCAGCAGGCCGCATCTGTTGCGCAGTCCGCCGACGTCGCGGTTGTCGTGGTGGCGGACACCTCGTCGGAGGGCACCGACAAGCCATGCATGGCGCTGCGCTGCGGCCGCGAGGACGGCCGCGACCCAGACCGCTTGATCGCGCGCGTGGCGGCGGCCAACCCCCGGACGATCGTCGTGCTCGAGACGGGGGCGCCGGTGCTGACGCCGTGGCGCGACGACGTCGAGGGGGTGCTCGAGATCTGGTACCCGGGCCTCGAAGGAGGGACGGCACTTGCGCGCGTGCTTTTCGGCGACGTCGATCCCGGCGGCCGGCTGCCCGCCACCTTCCCCCACCGGGAGAGCGACTATCCGTACTCCGGCGACCGCGAGGCCTACCCCGGGGTCGCCGAGAGGGTCCGCTACAAGGAAGGCGTCTTCGTCGGCTACCGCTGGTTCGACGACCGCCGGCGGCAGATCGCCTTCCCCTTCGGCCACGGCCTTTCCTACACGCGCTTCCGCTTCAGCGGCGTGCGGATCCGGCGGGCGCCACGCGGAGCGCGCTCGAGCCAGCTGGGCGGACGCCCGCGCTACCGCGTCAGCATGGTCGCCCGCAACGTGGGCCGGCGCCGCGGCATAGTGGTTCCGCAGGTCTACCTGGGGCTTCCGGAGCCATCGGCCTCGGTACGGCAGCCGCCGCGGGCCCTGAAGGGCTTCGCCAAGCTCACGCTACGGCCGAGGCAACGGCGTCGCGTGAACTTCGACCTGAACGATCGCTCGCTCTCGTACTTCGACGTGAACACCAACAGCTTCCGCGTGGCGCCCGGCTGCTACCGGGTGGCAGTGGGGACGTCGTCGCGGCGAACGCGCGCGCGGATGACGATCGGGGTGGGCAGCGGACGTTCGCCACGCGCCCGCCGCGTGCGCGTCCGCCGGGGCCGCAACGTCATCTGGGTGTCGCTGCGACGCGGCCGGCGCGCCGCGCGCGGCCAGAGCGTGACGGTGAAGGGACCGAGCTTCACCCGAAGCGCCCGGACGAACCGGCGCGGGCGCATCCGGTTCCGCGTACGGGCGCGCCGGGCGGGAGTGGCGAGCGTGAGCACGGTCGCCTGCGCCTCACGCCTGCGCGCGCGGGTCGTCCGCTAGCGCCGCCGGGGGGCTAGGCGAGTTTCCGTTCCTATGGAACGAAAAGTCGCCTCACCCCCTCCGGAGCCAGCCCAATCCGCCGGCGCCCCTGGCGGCCGCGGAGAATCAGCCGATCTCGTCGAGCGCCACCGGCCGGTGCTCGGCCAGCGACCGGTCGGCCGCCAGCGCGATCCGCAGCGCCTCCAAGGCATCGCGTGCGGTGCACGGGTTCTCCGCGCGCCCGCGCGCGAGGTCGAGGAAGTGCCACAGCTCCGCGCGGTACGCATGCTCGAAGCGGGCGGTGAAGTGCGCGTGGCGGTCTCCGTGGAGGAGGTCCTCCGCGCCGGGCTCGAGCGAGCGCATGGGGGTGCGTGAGTCGAGGCCCACCGCCACGCTGTCGCCCGAGCCGAACAGCTCGGCGCGCACGTCGTAGCCGAGCGGATCCCGCCTGCCGCCGGTGAGCACGGCCAGTACGCCGTCCTCCATCGTCACCAGGGCCGCCGAGGTGTCGAAGTCGCCATGGCGGGCGAACATCTCGAACTCGAGCACGCTCCCCGCCGCGTAGACCTCGCGAGCCTCGCGGCAGCTCATCCAGCGCAGCGCGTCGAAGTCGTGGATGTGCAGGTCGCGGAAGATGCCGCCCGAGTGGGCCACGTACTCCTCATGGGGCGGCTCCGGATCGTGGGTGGCGAGCCGGAGCGTGTAGAGGATTCCCAGCTCGCCCGACTCGACGAGGCGCCGCGCCTCGGCGAAGCCCGGGTCGAAGCGGCGCTGGAAGCCGATCTGGAGCGTGGCCCGGTCGCGCTCGCAGCGCTCGACCACCTCCACGGTCTCCTCGAGGCCGAGGGCGATCGGCTTCTCGCAGAAGGTCGGCAACCCCGCGTCGAGGCAGAGTCCGATCAGCGTCGCGTGTGCCGAGGTGGCCGCGGTGATCACGGCGGCATCGGCGCCGCCTATCACCGCGTCGATCTGGCCGGCGGCGGCGCCCACGCTCCCCGCCACGCGCTCCGCGGCGGCGGGGTCGACGTCGCCCACGAGCACCTGCTCGACGTCGGGGTGCTCCGACAGCAGCCGCGAATGCAGCGCGCCGATCCTCCCCGCGCCGAGCAGACCAACCTTCACCTCGCGCGCTCCTCGATCCACTGCAGGTTGCGCTCCTGCGCTTCGGCGGCCGCCTGGAAGTCCTCGTCGCTCGTCAGCACGCGGTCCTGCTCTATCACGACCCAGCCGTCGTAGCCGCCGTCGACCAGATCGGCGACGAACGCCTCGAGGTCGAGCCCGCCCCGGCCGAGCTCGCAGAACGTGCCCCGTCGCCAGGTGGCGAGCATGTCGCCGCCCTCGGCGAGGAGGTCGAGCCGCACGTCCTTCACGTGCACGTGGTTGACCCGCTCACGCCACTCTCGCAGCGTCGCGAGCGGGTCGGCGCCGCCCAGGGACAGATGACCCGTGTCGACGAGCAGGCCCACGTCGGTGTCCTCGAGCAGCCGCTCGATCTCTCCGGGCGCCTCCACCCAGCTGCCGCCGTGGGGGTGGAACGTGGGGTCGAATCCACGCGCCCGCGCCTCCTCGCACGCGCGCTCGACGCCCTCTGCCAGCCGGCGCCAGGTCCCGTGGTCGGCGGCGAGCGCCGGATCGCGGCCGGCCCGTCCGGGATTCGCGCGCCGCGCCGGTGAGCCGGCGTCGGCCAGCACGGGCTTGGCTGACCTCGCGCCGGCCGCCTCGAACAGGTCGAGCGTGCGGTGCAGGGCGGCCAGGTCGGCCTCCGGCTGCGAGAACGCGATCGGGACGAAGCCGCCTACGAGCTCGAGCCCCGCGGCGTCGAGGCGCCGGCGCAGGAGGTCGCCTTCGCCGAGATATCCGGGCGGGCCGAGCTCGGTGCCCGCATAGCCGGCGGCGCTCATCGCCGCCAGCACGTCCTCGGGCGCCGGCACCGAGAAGCCCTGTCCCACGGTGACCTCGAAGGCGCCGTAGGAGAGTGGAGCGTTCGAGTAGAACGCCATAGGGTGGTAGTGGATACCCGTGAACGGACGGACCGCGTTCATAACCGGAGCGAGCCGCGGGATCGGCGCGGCCGTGGCCCGCAAGCTGTCCGAGCAGGGCGTGCGCCTCGGCCTGGCCTCGCGCAGCGGCGACGACCTGGGCCTGCCCGACGCTCTTGGGATCGAGTGCGACGTGACCTCTCCCGACGAGGTCGAGGCGGCGGTGGGCGCGACGGCCGAACGGTTCGGCGGGCTCGACGTGCTGGTGAACAACGCGGGCGTGGGCGCCTACGGGCCATACCTCGAGCTCGACCCGGCGCACCTCGAGGAGATGGTCGACGTGAACCTCAAGGGCACCCTCTACGCGGTCCGCTCGGCGCTGCCCCACATGCTGCGAAGCGACGCCGCCGACATCGTCACGATCGCGTCCGTCGCGGGCCTTCGCGGACTCCCCTACGAGGCCGTCTACTGCGCCTCCAAGTTCGGCCAGGTCGGCTTCATGCGGGCGCTCGACCACGAGCTGCGCGAGTACGGCGTGCGCTGCACCAACGTCTGTCCCGGCGGCGTGGCGACCGACTTCGCCATGGGCCGCGGCCGCACCCCTGACATGCCGGAGCTGCAGGGGATGATGAGCGGCGACGATGTGGCCGATGCCGTGCTGTTCGTGCTCACCCGCCCTCGCGACGTGCGCATGCTTACCGTGAGCTTCCGGCCGGTCGACGAGCCGGCCGCCGGCTAGGGGAAGAGGTCCAGCTCGCGCGGACGGCGGAGCGCGACGGCACCCGGTCCGTCCTCGCGCGTCACGAAGCGCTCCAGCCCGCGTACCAGGACCGCGGGCTCGCGCGAGTCCTTGGCCCGCGCAAGATCGGCCGCCGCTGCCAGGGCGTCGGCGACGGCGATCGTCGTGACGCGCAGCTCGCGACCGGCGGCGTCGGGGCGCCCGCGCCAGTCATCGAGCGCGAGCAGGCCGGCGGCGCCGATCGCCACGTCGACCTGCCCCAGGCGCCACGCCCGCCCGAAGGAGTCCGTGATGACCACAGCGGGCCGCACGCCCCGCGCTGCAGCGACCGCCGAGCGAAGGCCGCGCGCCGAGGCGTCGCAGTCCTCCGGCAGCAGCACGAGCTCGTCTGCGCCGGCCGCGTTCGACTGATCGACCCCGGCGTTCGCGCATACGAAACCGTGGCGGGTCCGCGCGATCAGCACGCCGTGCCCGGCTCTCACGACCTCCTCGGCCTCGTCGAGCACCGCCTGGACCAGCCGGGGGTCCTTGCCGTGCTGCGCCGCGAGGGCCTGGGCGTCGCGGCCGGGCTCGATCTCGGCCAGTCGCCGCACCCGGCCCTCCGCCTTCGACACGACCTTGTGGGCGAC
>DATACN010000013.1:0-11885 GCA_036258995.1 Thermoleophilaceae bacterium
GCGTACTTCAGCCGTAACGCCATCTCCTCGGCGCGTGTGCCGGAGCAGGTGACGCGCCGGACGCGGCCAGCCAGCAGCTCGAAGTCGGCGTCCCAGATCCAGGACACGTCGCGGCCGTCGGCGATCCGGTCGTTGAGCGCGAGCCACAGGTCGAGACGGCCCTCCTCGAGCGTCAGCGTTCGCAGAACCTCGTTGGCGCCAGCGGGGTTCTTCACGAGCAGGATCGAGAGGGAGCGCCCGTCCACCGGGATCGTCTCGACGCGGCCGAAGGCGCCGGCGAACCCCTCGAGCGCTTGCCCGACGGTGGCGAGCGGGACGCCCAGGTCGAGCGCCAGAGCGGCCGCGGCGAGCGCGTTGTAGACGTTGTAGAGGCCGGGGAGGGGGAGCGTAAGCGACAGCTCTCCCCGGGGGGTTCTCAGGCCCATGCTGGACCCGCTCATCCCGTGCAGCTCCACCCGGGTGGCCGACACGTCAGGGACCGGGCGCTCTCGGCCGCAGTTGGGACAGCGGTAGCGCCCCAGGTGGCCCAGGTAGACGGCCTCGTAGGCATAGGGCGAGCCGCACTTGCGGCAGTGCTTGGAGTCGGCGGCGTGCTGCATGTCGGGCAGTGCCTGGGAATCGTCGTCGAGGCCGAAGTAGGTCACCCCGTTGCGGCCACGGCCGAGGTCGGCCACCAGCGGGTCGTCGGCGTTGAGGACGAAGGACGCGCGGCCGTGCTGCTCGGCCACAAGCTCCGCCCATCGGTCGGCCAGCAGCTCGAGCTCGCCGTAGCGGTCGAGCTGGTCGCGGAAGAGGTTGGACAGGAGATAGGCGCGCGGGTGCAGCTCGCGCGCCACACGCGGCAACCAGGCCTCGTCCACCTCGAACAGTCCGAGCTGCCCTGGGTCGCGGCCCGCGTCGAGCAGGGCGGTGGCCACACCCCAGCTCATGTTCGAGCCCGCCCGGTTGTGCACGACCCGGCGGCCGTCCCGCTCGAGCGCCGCGGCGACCATGGCGGCGGTGGTGGTCTTGCCGTTGGTAGCCGAGACCAGCACCGCGCCGCGCTCGAGCCCCTTCGCCATCCGGCCGAGAGCCCGGGGGGAGAGCCGGAGAAGCAGCCTGCCCGGGGCCGTCGTGCCTCCGGTGCGGCCCAGCTTGCGGCTGATCGCCCGCGCCAGGCGGGCGAGGCCGCGCGCCGCGCGAAACATCAGGTACCCCGTCCGAGCATCAAGACTCCGGCGGAGCGATCACGCGCAGCGCCCGGCGCTCCACCCGCATCGTCGCCGGCGTGGCGCCGATCGGATCACCGTCGGCGTAGACCTCGAACGGGCGATCGGACTGGACCTCCACGACCTCGCCCCGAGCCAGACGGTGATGCCGCGTCAGATGGGTGCCCCTGTACACACCCGGCAGGTGGGCGCGCAGGAGCCGGAGCTTCGCGAAGCTCTCGATCATCAGCACGTCGAGCTTGCCGTCGTCGATCTCGGCGTGGGGGAGGAGGAACATGCCGCCGCCGTACGCGCGCGAGTTGCCGACTGCGACCGAGTAGCCGGTCACCTCGTGGCGCTCCCCGTCGATCGTGACGGTGAATGCGGCGGGCCGCCACGCCGCAAGCGCCCGGAGTCCGGCGTAGAAGTAAACGGCGTCCCCGCGCAGGAGCCTCGCGTCGTTGGCGATCTTGTTCGCGTCGCTGTCGATGCCCAGACTGGCGATCCCCAGATAGGGCGTGCCGTCGACGGTTGCCACGTCGACCGGCCGCTCCCGGCCACGCACCGCCAGGCGGGCGGCGGCGGCCGGGTCCTTCGGCACGCCGAGGACTCGGGCGAAATCGTTCCCGCGCCCGCAAGGCACGATCGCCACGGCGGTGTCCCGCCCGCTCAGCGCGCCCGCGACGGGCCGGAGCAGGCCGTCGCCGCCCAGCGCCATCACGCTCTCGCCGGCGTCCGCGGCCCGATGCGACTCCTCGGCCGCGTGCTCCGTGCTGCGGGTCGTGACCGTCCTGTGCTCGGCGCCGTGGGCGTCCAGCTCGGCGATCACGGCCGGCAGCGCCTTCAGCGCCCGGCCGCCGGCGGAGGCCGGGTTCACCAGCAGCACGAAGCGGCGCGTCACCTGTCGGTCGAGGCGGCGGCCGCCTTGGCCGCCCTTGCGGCGGCGAACTCGCCGCGCTCCGCGCCTCGCAGCCCGACGCCGTCGTCGAACTTGCGGATGTCGGCGCGCGCGACCGCCTCGTCGCCGAGCAGCCGCTCGGCGTGGGGCTCGTCGAGCTGATCGGGATCGGCGACCAGAAGGACGTCCTGCTGGACCGTGTGCCATTCCTCGGCGGTCACCTTCTCGGACGCGACCAGCAGCTGTCCGGGGCGGGAAAGCCAGTGGAGCTCGAACACCCCCAGCCGGTACGCGTACAGGCGCTCACCGTCGGAGAAGAGGAAGTTCAGCCCCGAGAAGGGCGAGCGCTCCGCGGCCGTGCGAGCCATCCGGCGCATGGCGCCGATCGGATCGGCGGGGTCGTACTCGCACATGAGCAGGTTGAAGAGGTGCTCGGAGTCGGTGTCGCCCTGCGGGCGGCGCACGTTCGGGCCCAGCAACCGCGGGTACTCGAGCACGGTCCCGTTGTGGCAGAACGAGTAGTTGCCCAGGCAGAACGGATGGGTGTTCTCGAGCGTGAGGCCGCCCATCGTGGCCCGGCGCACGTGGGCGTTGAAGATGCGCCCGCGAATCTCGGTGGCCTTCACGAACTCACCATCGGTGTGAGCGGCCTGCGGGAAGCGCACCAGCTTCGGCTCGGCGCCGTCGGCGCGCTCGTAGACGGCCATTCCCCAGCCGGAGTCGTGCTCCTCGGATTGGCGGATCATCGGGTTCTCCGCCTCGAGCAGCTCATGCCGGATCGATACCGGCTCGGCGGCTACGCAACCGAACACGCGGCACATGCGCGGGAATTCTAAGGGGGGCGAACTCGTCCGCGGCCGTGCTTCAACCGTCATGCAGGAGCCGCGAAGGATCTGGTGGGCCCGCCCTCGCAAGCTGTGCGCCCTGGAGCGGCCCGGGGGAGGGGGGCGCAGCCACCGCGCCGAACGCCGCGAGGCCGAGATCGAGTACCTGGCCGAGAACGGCGTGCGAACGGTCATCTCGACCATGAAGACCCGCCACAACCTTCCCGACTACGACCGGGCCGGGCTGCGCTGGCACCACCACCCGGTCGCCTCGACCGGGGAGGCCGACGGCGCGCTCGAGGAGCTCCTGGCGCTGCTCCGGCGGGAGCTCAAGGGCCGAGGCGCGGTCGCCGTGCACGGCAACCGGCACACGGACTTCGTGGCCGCCCTGTGCGCCGCGCACCTGCACGAGCACCGCGGCATCGCGCCCGCCGAGGGTCTCGCGGCGGCCGCCGAGGCCGGGCTTACGGTCACGCCGGAAGCGTGCGCGTTGCTGGGCGTGGACGGCGAGGCGCTCGAAGCGGTCAGCCGCTGACGCTCCTCGCCGGGTTCAGCCTCGAAGCAGGCTCGCCAGGTTCTCGGCCACGGCGACCGGCTTGTGGTCCGCGCCGTCGAGATCGGGATCCGTCGCGCCGCCGGTCATGACGAGGGCGGCGTCGAGCGGGACGCGCGCCGCGGCCGCCACGTCGGCGTCCAGGCGGTCTCCCACCACGAGGGTGCGACCGCTTCCGAGCCTGTCGAGCGCTGTCAGGAACAGCTGCGGCTCGGGCTTGCCGACGATCGCGGCGGTCTTGCCGGTCGCGTACTCCAGCGCCGCGACGATCGCGCCGGTGCCGGGCCAGTCTCCGTCGGGCTGGGGATAGATCGGATCGCGCCCGGTGGCGATCAGGTCGGCGCCCCGCCTCACCGCCAGCGTGGCGTTGCGCAGGTCGTCGTAGACCAGGTCCTCGGTGCCGCCCACCACCACGGTCTCGGCGCGCGAGGCCAGGTCGGTCCCATTGAGGAGCCGCAGGCCCGCGTCTGCCACGTGGCGGCACAGCGCCTCGGTCCCGACCACGAAGGCCGTGCGCCCCGAACGGGTCTCGGCGAGCAGGTGCTGCACGGCGCCTCCGACGGTGACCACGTCGGCCACCGAGGCCTGTACGCCGAGCCGCCACAGCCTCGTCACGTAGTCCTCGGTCGCGCTGCGCGGGTCGTTGGTGGCGAAGGCCACCCGCTTTCCGCCCTCGCGCAGCTCCGCGATCGCCTCCACGGCGCCCGGGGTGGGGTCGTCGCCCACCCAGACGCAGCCGTCCAGGTCCAGGATGAACTGGTCATATCCGCGAGCAAGGGGTGACAGGGCCACGTGGCTAGCCTACGTCGGGCGATGTCCTCGCAGCCGATCTATGACGTCACGGACGCGGATTTCGATGCTCGCGTGGTCGAGCGCTCGCGCGAGATCCCCGTGGTGGTCGACTTCTGGGCGGCCTGGTGCGGCCCGTGCAAGGCGCTCACCCCGGCCCTGGAGCGGGCGGCGCTGGCCAATGCCGGCAAAGTCGAGCTCGCGAAGGTCGACGTCGACGCCAACCCGCGCGTGTCGGCCCAGTTCCGGATCCAGGGCATCCCCGCCGTCAAGGCCTTCCGCAACGGGCGGGTGGCGGCGGAGTTCACCGGGGCGATTCCGCCGATGCAGGTCGACCGCTTCTTCGCGGGGCTGTTGCCGTCGGAGGCGGACGAGCTGGCGGGAACAGGCCTCGCCCGCAAGGACGAGCAGGCCCTTCGCAAGGCGCTCGAGCTCGACCCGCGCAACGCCGACGCCAGGCGCGGCCTCGGCCAGCTGCTGCTCGGGCGCGGGCAGGCGGAGGAGGCCCTGGAGCTGCTGGAGCCGGCCGGAGGCGACTTCCTGGCCGACGCCCTGGCGGCGCGGGCCCGGCTGACGCTGGACGGGGCGGAGCAGCTCGAGCCCGCGTTCGAGGCCTGGGACCGCGGCAACCACCGCGGCGCCCTCGAGCGCTTCCAGGAGGAGCTGCACGCCACGAGCGATCAGGACCGGCGCGACCTGCTGCGCCGGATGATGGTCGGCATCTTCACCGAGCTGGGCCCCGACGACCCGCTGGCGATCGAGCATCGGCGCCGCCTCTCGGCGGCGCTCAACTAGCGCGGCGTACCGGGGCCGGCCGCTCGGGCCTCCTGGGCCTTGCGCTGCCGTCTTCGCCCGAGCAGCACCAGCACGCCGAGGGCGACCAGCACGATCAGGAATCCGAAGAAGATCGCCCCGCCGGTGCCCACGCCACCGAAGGGCAGGGCGATCAGCTTGGCCAGCCCGAACCCGAGCGCCAGCAGCACCGCCACCAGCACGAGCAGGATGACGATGCCCCGAACACGAGCCAGCGCGCCCGCTCCCGAGGGCGGGGCGATCAGGCCCATGACCCGCAGCAGGAAGAGCTGGCGGCCCGACGGCGGCTCGTGCCCGAGCTTCTCGAGCGCCTCCTTGAGCTCGTCGGGACGGCGCTCGGCCTGCGCCAGCGAGGCCTTCCTGAGCTGAAGCAGCGCGGGCCGCTCCTGCGGATGGACTCCGGCGAGGGCCTCGTTGAAGTAGGCCTTGGCGGTCTTGGCGTCGTAACGCTCGGCCGCCCGGGTGGCGAGTATCACCTTGGCGGCGACGCGGTGCTTCGACTCGCTCTGCAGCTGCTCGTCGGTGCGCGACTCGAGCTGGGGGATCGCCGCCAGCGCGCCGACCTGCATCTGCATCTTGACCTGCTTCGGCCTGGCCACCGCCTGCAGTGTGCCAGACGGAGGCGCCGCCTCAGCGGGCCTCGGGGCCGTCCGGTGGCTCCACGTCGTCGGCCTCGCCGGGCTCGCCGGTCTGGAGGCCGGCCTCGTCCTCGGGCGGGAACGCCTCGGTGGACGGGTCGGGAGCCGGATCGCCGTGTTCGGCGTGCTCGATCAGCTCGCGCTCGGCCTGCTCGAAGCCTTCGGACTCGCCACCGCCCGCCTCCTCGACGGGCTGCCAGGCGGGATCCTGCGGGTCTCTTTCGGTCATGAAGCCACATGCTGCCCGAAACTTCCCGCTCGAAACGCGCGGATCCGGGTAACGGGGCATGACCCGGAAGAGGAGGGAAGGGATGACCGTCGCCGTGATCGTGGGAGTGTGCGTGCTCCTGCTGGTGCTGGCGTTCCTGCTCCCGCGCCTGTCGCGCGGGCCGCAGCGTGGTGTCGATGCGACGCTCGGCGTGGGGCAGCGGACGGGCGGAAAGGCGCCCGGGCCACTGGGCCGGCTGTTCTCGAAATCGTTCGGGAGCTCTCGCAGGGCCACAAACCGCAGCGCAGGCGCGGGCCGCAAGGGTCGCGGCAAGCTGCCGCTGTAGCCCGCGGACAGAGCTCGAGCCCCGCCCTACAGCTCGAGCAGCCTCAGCAGGCGCCCCGCCAGGCGGGTGCTGCCCTGCATCCGCACCCTGCGGTTTGCCACGCGCTTGATGGCCGCGCGCCCGCGGGGGTCGGTGAGCTTCGGGATGCCGGCGGCGAGCGGGGCGGAGGCGAGCTGGACGATGTCCGGCAGGGAGCCGCTCACGACGAGGTCGGGGTCCTCGCCGCCGCCGTCTGCGTCCTCCACGAGGATCCCGTCGTCGCCGAAGGACATGCGCACCGGGGCAAAGCGCTCCTTGAAGCGGATCTCGATCTGCCCACGCATCTGGCGGGCGAGCGCAGGACGCTTTCGGGCGCCGTGCTCGACGAGCGCGAGCATGCTGGGGGAGATGCCGTTCTCGGCGACGTGCCCGAGGGTCACCGGTGGCGGTCGCCGGGCCATTCCCAAGCCGCCGGCGGGCGGCTCAGTCGCCGCGCTGGGGGGCGGGGCCCGGGAACTCGGCCGTCGGCTGGTCGACCGAGGGTGGGGCGGCGCGCTCCTCCAGGTCGGCGGCGCCATTGCCGTCCCCGGGCGGCGCCTCCTCCGTCGTCGGCGAGTCCGGCTCTTCGGGCGCCTCCTGGGTCGTGTCGTCGCCGTAGTCGAACCGCGGCTCCTCCACGCGCTCGAGGGCGTCGTCGGCGACGGCGAGGACCTCGTCGGCGAGCTGGCGCATCTCCTCGATCAGCCGCTTGCGGTCCTCCCACAGTCGGCGCGTCTCAGTGACGATCTGATCGGCGTAGGCCTCGGCCTCGCGCCGGACCGCCTCGGCCTCGCGCTCGGCGCGCTGGATGCGGCCTTCGGCCTGGCTGCGCGACCGGGCCGCGATCTCCTCGGCCGTCTCGTGGGCCCGCTGCAGGATCCCGCTGGTCTGCTCGCCGATCTCGTCGAGCGCCCGCTGGACGACGACCTCGCGGGAGCTGGTGGCCTCGAGCTCGGCGACGAGCTGGGCCACCTCCTCCACATACCGGTCCACGGCGTGGCGGTCGTAGCCGCGCATGACCACCGGGAAGCCCGTGCTCTGGACGCGCTCGACGGCGCTGCGGTGACGCGAACGCCGACGGCGGGGAGGTTGCCTGGGCGCGTCAGCCATCGGAGGCATCTTACGGACCGAGGCGCTCCACGACCCACGGGCCGGGCCATCCCCGGCGATATCGCAAGCGGTCGTGCAGCCTGTGCTCACGGTGCTGCCATAACTCGTAAACCTGGGGCGAGAGCAGGTAGCCGCCCCAGTGGTCCGGTAGAGGGATCTCGCCGTCCCGGTGGCGCTCGCCGGCCTGCGCGACAAGCGCCTCGAGCTCCTCGCGCGAGGCCACGACGCGGCTCTGGGGCGACGCCAGGGCGCTCAGCCGGCTGGCACGAGAGCGGGTGCGTGCGTATTCGGCCGATTCCCTGCGTGAGAGGTGCTCGACGGGCCCCTCGATCCGCACCTGGCGCCCGAGCTCCTTCCAGTGGAGGAGCAGTGCGGCGCGGGGGTTTGCCTCGAGCTCGGCGCCCTTGCGGCTCTCGTAGCTCGTGAAGAAGCGGAAACCCCGCTCGTCGAAGCCCTTCAGCAGGACCATGCGGGCGGAGGGCGCTCCGTCCGGCGTGGCCGTGGCGAGGGCGGCCGCCTCGGGCTCGAAGACGCCGGCCGCCCGCGCGTCGTCCAGCCACGCACGGAACTGGGCGAGGGGGTCCCTGTCCACGTGGTCCTCGTCGAGTTTCCCTCGAGTCTCCATAACCGTCCTTATCGCGCACTCTGCTAGGAAGTGGCCCACCCGGACCACGTAGGAGGCACACGATGCCGAAGCGCAAGGCGGAAGCGCGTTGGGAAGGCTCGCTCGAGGACGGCAAGGGAACGATGCGGATGGCCACGGGGGCGTACGAGGGCCCCTACTCCTTCCAGTCGCGCTTCGAGGAGGGCGACGGGACCAATCCGGAGGAGCTGATCGCCGCCGCGCACGCCGGCTGCTTCTCGATGGCGCTGTCCGGGGAGCTCGGCCGGGCCGGCCGCGAGCCGGACTCGATCGAGACCGAGGCCACCGTCCACATCGAGAAGCAGGAGGCCGGGTTCGCGATCACCCGCATCGAGCTGGCCACCCGCGGGCAGGTCCCGGGCATCGACGACGACGAGTTCCGGCGCCATGCCGAGTCGGCTAAGCAGAACTGCCCGGTCTCGCAGGCCCTCGCGGTCGACATCTCGCTCGACGCGAGGCTCGAGAATGCCTGACGCCGACGCACTGCTGGTGTTCGCCGCCGCCAGCGTCGTGCTGGCCGTGGTGCCCGGGCCCGCGGTGATCTACATCGTCACCCGCAGCGTGCGGCACGGCCGCGCCGCCGGGCTGGTGTCCACGCTCGGGGTCGAGCTCGGCAACATGGTCCATGTGGCCGCGTCCGCAGTTGGGCTGTCGGCGCTGCTCGCCTCCTCTGCCACGGCGTTCAACATCGTCCGCTACGCGGGCGCGGCCTATCTGGTCTTCCTAGGCGTGCGGGTGCTGCTCGGGAGGGAGGACGAGGATGAACGGGAGCGCCCCGCGACGCGTAGGCGACGGCTGTTCTGGGAGGGCGCGGTCGTCAGCGCCCTGAATCCCAAGACAGCGCTCTTCTTCCTCGCGTTCCTGCCGCAATTCGTCGATCCCGCGCAAGGGGCCGTGGCTCTCCAGGCCCTGGTCCTCGGCACCTGCTTCGTGGGGCTCGCCACGGTCAGCGACTCCACCTACGCCCTGCTCGCGGGCACCGCCGGGAATCGGCTCCGGCGCGGCCGGCTGCTCGCGCGGATGAGCGGCGGCGTGTACCTCGGCCTGGGCGCCTTCGCCGCGCTGGCCGGGGAACGGCCCGCCTCCGACTAGCCGTCCTGGAAGGGCTCGATCTCCATGCCGTGGTCGTGCTCGCGCATGCCGAGCTCGTAGGCCGCGCCGGCCGTCAGCGACAGTCGCGTCGGCGGCGATCCCTCGCGCTCGACGTCGAGCTCCATGTCGGCGATCGAGCAGTTGACGGTGTGGTGCTCGCCTCCGTCGGGGTCGGCGTAGACCCAGCCCACGAACCGCTCGCGCGGGGCCGAGACGGTGCCGCGCACCTCCACCCCCTTCCCGGGGATGGCGAAGTTGCAGCGCTCGGGGCGCTCGTCCACGCGCGCGCGCCGGCCGGGGCCGCCGACCGGGATTCGCTCGCCGTCGAGGCTCAGGGCGCCGTTGGCGATCCAGGGCGTGGTCATGGGGCCGAGCTTTATTCGCCCGATCGCGGCGTCGAACCATGTGGCTGCCCCCGCTCCCTCGAAGCCGATGCCGTGCAGCCAGATCCAGCGCTCTGCGTGCTGGGCCCCCCAGTTGTGGCCGATCATGCCGCGCCAGCCCTCGACCTCGACGTCGCGCCCGTCGATCGAGAGGCGGCCGTCGAACCGCGCCGCCGGGGCGGGCGTGAGGAGCTTCGTCCGCGGTAGCGGCGCCGAGTACATCCAGCCGCGCGGCAGGTGGAACAGCGGCCGCTCGGGCGTCTCCAGCCGCAGCTCCCATGACGCCAGCCGCCCCTTGGCCGAGGCCATTCCCGCGGCGCGCTGCGGCCCGACCGAGCTCTCTCCCACGCTGATCCAGCTCTCGCCGCCGGCCGACGGCCCCGGCAGGGTCTCCTTGACCGCGCGCGGCCCTGCTTCGCCGTCGAACAGCGTGAACCAGAGCGAGCCCGTGGGGTCCGCTTCCGGCCGCTTGTGGACCGTGTAGCGGATCCATGCGCCGAGCGGCTCGGACGGGTGGCACAGCTTGAGGTAAAAGCTCTCGTACAGGCCGGCCTTCGCCGGCGCGTCGGTGAAGCGCGCTGCGGTGGGATCGGGCGCCGCCATCCCCGCGGCAGACTAGCCGCGCCCGGCTGATACAAAGCTGTCCGTGGCAGACGAGCCGGTACTGGTCATCACGGGCGCGAGCACCGGAATCGGCGCGGCCACCGCCACGGACGCGGTCGAGGCGGGGTACCGGGTCGTGCTGGGCGCCCGATCCGAGGACAAGCTCGTCGAGCTGGCCGAGGAGCTCGGCGGCGACGACCGGGCCCTGTGGCAGCGCTGCGACGTCACCAGCTGGGACGACCAGGAGGCTCTGGTGAAGGCGGCCCTGGACGGCTTCGGGCGAATGGATGCCTTCTTCGCCAATGCCGGCTTCGGCGCCAAGAGGGGCTTCCTCGAGGAGACGCCGGAGCACTGGAAGTCGATGATCGACACGAACGTCTACGGCGCCGCCCTGTCGATCCGCGCCGCGCTCGGCCACTTCAAGGACCAGGGCCGCGGCCACATGCTCCTGACCAGCTCGATCGCCGGCCGCAGGACCCTGCCCGGCTCGCTCTACTCGGCCACCAAGTGGGCCGTCACGGCCATGGGCTACGCGCTGCGCGCCGAGGTCGCCGAGACCGACATCAAGGTCACGCTGATCGAGCCCGGCATGGTCGACACGCCGTTCTTCGACAACCCGGTGGGAGACGGCGCGCTGAAGGCCGGCGACATCGCCCGGGCTGTGCTCTACGCGCTCGAGCAGCCGCCTCACGTGGACGTCAACGAGGTGCTGATCCGCCCCATCAGGCAGTCCGCCTGAGCGCGTAGCGTCCACGGGGTGATCGCCCACGTGGACATGGACGCCTTCTACGTGTCGTGCGAGCTGCAGCGCCGGCCCGAGCTGCGCGGCCTGCCGGTGGTGGTGGCCGGCACCGGGCCGCGGGCCGTGGTCACCACGGCGAGCTACGAGGCGCGCCGCTACGGGATCTTCTCCGCCACCCCGGCCGAGCGCGCACGCAGGCTGTGCCCCGAGGCGGTCTTCCTGCCGCCGGACTTCGACCTCTACCGCGAGCGTTCGCGCGAGGTCATGGCGGTGCTCGAGCGCGAGGTCGAGCGGGTCGAGCCGGTGGGCCTCGACGAGGCCTACCTCGACCTGTCGGGCCTCGACCGGCACCGGGCCGCGGCCCGCCAGGTCAAGGTCGCCGTGCGGGAGGCCACCGGCCTGGCGTGCTCGATCGGGCTCGGCCCGAACAAGCTGGTCGCCAAGGTCGCCTCCGACGCCGACAAGCCGGACGGCTTCCTGGAGTTGACGCAGGAGCAGGCGTGCGAGCGCTTCGCCCCGGCCTCCCCCGGACTGATCCCGGGAATCGGCCCCAAGACCGTCCAGCGGCTCGAGGCCCGGGGCGTCGACACGCTCGGCAAGCTCGCGGCCACGCCGGACGCCCGCCTGGCCGACTGGTTCGGCGACAACCTGGGGCCGCACCTGGCCCGGCTGGCCCGCTTCGAGGACGACCGCAGGGTCAACACCGGCGGGCGGGTGGCGAAGTCCGAATCGTGCGAAACGACCTTCGACTACGACCTGCGCGGGCTCGACCAGCTCGAGCCGGCGCTCGAGCGGCTCGGCCTGCGCCTGTGCGAGCGCCTGGGCCGCCAGGACCGAAGCGGGCGCACGATCGGGATCAAGGTCCGCTTTGCCGACTTCACGACCGTCACGCGGGCGCGCACGGTCGGCCAGGCGGTGAACGCGCCGGACGCCGTTCTCGGCGTGGCGCGCGAGCTGCTGCGGGCGCTGGACCCCCCGCTGCCGGTCAGGCTGCTGGGGGTCAGGGTCGCCGGGCTCGACGAGGAGCGGCGGGCCGAG
>DATACN010000014.1:0-6896 GCA_036258995.1 Thermoleophilaceae bacterium
GCGAGCCGCGGCGTGCGAGCGGATAGAGGCGCGGGACGGTCTCCACGTTGTGGTTGAACACGTCGGGCCGCTCCGCGATCACGCGGGCGAGCGGCATCTCCTCGCCGCGGAAGCCCGGCGTGAGCACCTCGACCTTGCAGCCGGGAGCGAGCCGCCGGATCGAGCGGATCACCCCGACGAACGCGCTCGAGCCGAGGTCGGGCAGGTCGTCGCGGTCGACGCTCGTGATGACCGCGTGCCGCAGCCCCATGCGCTTGACCGACTGGGCCACCCGCAGCGGCTCGAGCGGATCGTTGTGGGTCGGCCTCCCGGTCTTGACGTTGCAGAAGCCGCAGCGGCGGGTGCAGGTGTCGCCCAGGATCATGAAGGTGGCTGTGCCGCGCTCCCAGCACTCGCCGATGTTGGGACAGGCCGCCTCCTGGCAGACCGTGTGCAGCGACTGGCCCTCGATCAGGTTGCGCAGCTCGCGGTAGCGCGGCCCCCCGGGCGCGGGGCGCTTGAACCAGGCCGGCTTGCGCTCGCGGAAGGGCAGCACGTCGCCCATCTCGAGCACGCGTGCGCCGCCCGGGTGGGCGCGCGAGCGAGTGCTCATACCGCCGCGAGCTCCTCGGCCGGGCGCGAGGGCTCGGCCAGGCGCGGCAGGCTCACGATCCTCTGCCGCAGGCCGCAGACCTCGGCCAGGCGGTAGGCCAGGCGCTTGCGGAAGCACGGCAGCGAGCCGCCGCGCCCTGTCTCCTTGCATACCGAGGTCATCCGCACGTGGTCGATCCCGCACGGAACGATCCACTCGAACGGCTGGAGGTCGTTGTCGACGTTCACCGCCAGGCCGTGCGTTGTGACCCCGCGTGAGACGTGCACGCCGATCGAACCGACCTTGGCGTCACCCACCCAGACGCCGGTCAGCCCCTCGCGCACCCGCGCCTCGATCCCCTCGTCGGCAAGCGCGGCGATCATCGCGCGCTCGATCCGGGCCACGTACGCGGGGACGTCGTCGATGCGCATGATCGGATAGGCCACGAGCTGGCCCGGTCCGTGGTAGGTCACGCGGCCGCCGCGGTCGGACTCCTCGACCTCGATCCCCTGCAGCCGGTACCAGTCCTCGCCCATGGGCAGGTCCGCCGGCTCGGTCCGGCGCCCCTTCGTATACACGGGAAGATGCTCCAGCACGAGCAGGGAGTCGGGGATCTCGTCGGCCTGGCGGCGCTCGCGCACCAGCTCCTGGAGGGCCACCGCCTCGCGATAGGGAACCCGTCCCAGGTGCGCGACCCACAGCTCGCTCATCCCGACGAAGGCTACTCTCAGCCTCGGTGAACCAGGAGGGGCAGGAGCGCTTCTGGCCGGCCCGGCTTCGGTGGCGGCTGCGGGGCGCCACGATGTGGCCGGCCTTCATCGGCGTCACGCTCCTCGAGGGGCTGCTGCTGCACCTGCTGCCGCCGGTCCGCACCGGCGTCAACCTGATCCCCGGCATCCTGATCGCCACCTTCGCCAACCTGATCCTGATCGGGGCGGTGGCGCCATTCCTGGCGAACCGCATCGGAGCGCGCCGCCCCGGGCCGCCCGCTCCCCAGCAGGCCGCCCGCGAGGTGCTGGTCGACCGCATCGGGACGGGCCTGCTGGCTGCCGGAGTCCTCGGAGTGCTCGCGGCGGGCCTGGCCGCCCGCCCCACCGTGGTGTCCGAGACCGAGGCCACCGAGGAGAACGCGAACGCCGTGCGCAGCTACGTGCTGCGAAGCGACGACGAGGAGTTGATCCGCAACCTCGAGACGGCCAACAGCATCCGGCTGGCCGACGGCTACTTCCGCACCTGCATCGCCCGCGACGACCGCCGCCGCCACTTCTGCCTGTTCGTCGACACGAACGAGGACCCCACGGCGATCACTCGCGACCCCAGCGCCGAGCCGAACTCCGCCTACAACGCCCGGTAGGCACGATCGGCCTGCAATTTGGGCATTTACATTCTCATTACGACCTGGCGTGAGGGCAATCCCGTGGAAGGCTTCGCCGCATGGAAGCAGGGGTCGTCGACGCCATGACGCGGGGCTTCGAAGAGCTGCCTTTGACCCAGGACGCGATCGACTTCGCGCGCTCGCGCCACGAGGGTCAGCGACGCGACGCGGATGACGCGCCGTTCGTGGTCCACCCGCTCGAGGTGGCGATCCTGCTGCGGGACGCCGGCTACCCGGACCACGTGGTCGCGACCGGCGCGCTCCACGAGGTGCTCGAGGACACCGACGTCGACAAGGACGAGCTCGAGGAGCGCTTCGGTCCGGAGGTCGCCGAGCTGGTGGGCGACCTGACCGACGACCCCTCGATCGAGGACCAGCAGGAGCGGCGCGCCGCACTGCGCCGCCAGGTGGCGGAGTCTGGCGAGAGGACCGCCGCAGTGTTCGCCGCCGACAAGGTCTCGAAGGCGCGGGAGCTCCGCATGAAGGCGGATCGCGGCCCGCTCGACGAAGAGAGCCAAGCGAAGCTCGAGCACTACGTCCGGAGCCTCGAGATGCTCGAGCGAGCGCTGCCGGGAAGCGAGCTCGTCTCGCGTCTTCGCGAGGAGCTGGGCGCCCTGGACGCGGTTTAGCCGCTCGCCAGCAGCGAGACCCCCAAGCGGTCGGCCAGGCCCTGGCCGCCCCAGCCCATCACCACGTCGTGGTTGTACTCGAACACCGGCCGCGCCAGGGGGGCGATTAGGTTCATCCAGCGCTTGGTGGTGATCACGTTCCACTCGTACAGGACCGCGGTGACCCCGGCCTCCTCGAGCAGCCGCCAGCGACCGCGACCATGGAGCTCGCCCTCGGCGCGCCCCTCCATCAGGCTCGGGCGCTCCACCCGCTCCACGGTGAAGTCGAACTCGAGCGAGTAGGGAATGCGGCTTCGCCAAGCGATCCTGAACCGGCTGCCGACCCGGTTGGCGTCTCCTGCGTCGAGCTGCTCCACCCGCTCCACCCCCCGCCACCACTGCGGCCAGAGCTCAGCATCCTCGATGAGGTCCCAGGCCCGCTCGCGCGGAGCCTCCAGCAGCCAGGTGGTCAGGAAGCTGTATCTCAGGAGAGCGACGCCATCACGTGCTTGACGTGCGTGTAGTCCTCGAGCGCGTACATCGACAGGTCCTTGCCGTAGCCGGACTCCTTGTAGCCGCCGTGCGGCATCTCGGCCGCCAGCGGGATGTGGTCGTTGATCCACACGCATCCGAAGCGCAGGGCCTTCGACACACGCAGGGCGCGGCCCACGTCACGCGTCCACACGGAGGCGGCCAGGCCGTAGCGGGTGCTGTTGCCCCACTCGATCGCCTTCTGCTCGTCGTCGAACGGCTGCACGGTGATCACCGGGCCGAAGATCTCCCTCTGGATCATCTCGTCTTCCTGCTCGAGGCCCGCCACCACGGTGGGCTCGAGGTAGAAGCCGGGCAGGTCGGGCTCCCGCCCGCCGGTCACGATCTCGGCGCGATCCGGCTTGCGCTCGAGGAAGCCCTCGACCCGCTCGCGCTGGCGGGCCGAGTTGAGCGGCCCGAGCGTGGTGTCCGGCGACGTCGTGTCACCCACCACCTGCGACTTCGCCTGCTCGGACAGCCCGCCCACCACGTCGTCGTACACGTCCTTCGCCGCGAGCACCCGAGTGGCCGCCGTGCAGTCCTGCCCGGCGTTGTAGTAGCCGGTGCCGGCGATCGTCTCCATGGCGGTCTCCATGTCGACGTCGTCGAAGACCACCACCGGGGCCTTTCCGCCCAGCTCGAGGTGCACGCGCTTGAGCGTGTCGGCCGCCGCGCGGGCGATCCACTTGCCGGTCTCCGGCGATCCGGTCAGCGCCACCATCTCGACGTCGGGGTGGGTCACGAGCGTCGATCCGGCCGGCTCGCCGTGCCCCGTCACCACGTTCAGCACTCCGGGCGGGAGCAGGTCGGCCGCGAGCTCGGCGAGCTTGATGGTGGTGATGGGAGTCGTCTCGGCGGGCTTCAGCACCACGGTGTTCCCGGTCGCCAGCGCCGGCCCGATCTTCCAGACCGCCATCATCATCGGGTAGTTCCAGGGTGTGATCTGGCCTACCACGCCGATCGGCTCGCGCCGGATCATCGACGTGTAGCCCTCCAGGTACTCCCCGGCGGCCTTGCCCTCCATGTTTCGCGCGGCCCCGGCGAAGAAGCGCAGCTGGTCGGCCATCGGCGGGATCTCGTCCTCGAGGACGCTGTGACGCGGCTTGCCCGCGTTCGCCGACTCCAGGTCCGCGAGCTCCTCGCCGTGCTCCTCGATCCTGTCCGCCAGCCGCAGCAGGGCCAGGGCGCGCTCGCCCGGCACCGTGTCGGCCCAGCCACCGAACGCGCGCTTGGCGGCATCGACCGCCCGGTTCACGTCCTCCTCGGTCGACAGCGGGGCCTCGGCGATCTGCTCGGCGGTCGCCGGGTTCAGCACCGGCTCGGTCTGTCCCTCGGCGGGGTCGACGAACTCGCCGTCGATGAAGTTCTGAAGCTTGGTCCCGGTCATCGTGGCCATGGTTTTCTCCTTCCTCAGGCTCGCTGGGCGGCGCCGAGCGCCTGGTCGGCGGGTGTGAACTCCATCCCCACGCCCTCAGCCACCGCGGGATGGGTGACCTTGCCGGCGGCCACGTTCACGCCCGGCCGCAGGCCCGGGTCGCGCGAGATGGCCTCCTTCACTCCGTGGTCGGCGAGGTCCAGCACGTACGGCAGCGTCGCGTTGGTCAGGGCGAAGGTGGAGGTCACGGGCACGGCGCCCGGCATGTTGGTTACGCAGTAGTGGGTGATGCCCTCGACCTCATAGACGGGGTCGGAGTGGGTGGTCGGTCGCGAGGTCTCGAAGCAGCCGCCCTGGTCGATCGACACGTCCACGAGCACGGCCCGCTCCCGCATCAGCCCGAGCTGCTCGCGCTTGATCACGTAGGGGGCGCGCGCGCCGTGGATCAGCACGGCGCCGATAACGAGGTCCACCCGCGGCAGCATCTCCTCGATCGCCAGCGTGGAGGAGTAGACCGTCGAGGCCCGGCCGCCGAAGGCCACGTCGAGCTCGCGCAGCCGGTCGATGTTGCGGTCGTAGACGAACACATCGGCCTCCATGCCGATGGCGATCGCCGCCGCGTTGAAGCCGACCACCCCCCCGCCGATGATCATCACGTTGGCCGCGGCCACGCCGGGCACGCCCGCCAGCAGCACGCCGCGCCCGCCCATCGGCTTCTCGAGGAAGAACGCGCCGGCCTGGGTGGCGATCTTGCCCGCCACCTCCGACATCGGAGCCAGCAGCGGCAGCCGGCCCTGAGGGTCCTCGACCGTCTCGTAGGCGATGCACGTGGCGCCCGACTCGCACAAGCCGCGGGTCAGCTCGGGGGCCGGCGCCAGGTGCAGGTAGGTGAACAGCACCTGCTCGGGCCGCAGCAGGTCGAGCTCCGGGGGCTGGGGCTCCTTGACCTTCAGGACCAGGTCGGCCTCCTCGAACAGCGTCTCGGCGTCCGGGACGATGCGCGCGCCCTGGGCCTCGTACTCGCCGTCGGGGATCGTGCTGCCCACGCCTGCCCCGGCCTGGATCAGGACCTCGTGGCCGTGCTCGCGCAGCTCGCGGGCCCCGGCGGGGGTCAGCGCGACGCGGTACTCGTCGGGCTTGATCTCGGCGGGCACACCGACCTTCATCGCGCGACGTTCACCTCCAGGTCGAAGCGGCAGTTGCGCAGCTGCAGCTGCGGGAACAGGTCGTCGGGCTCGATGCAGAGCTCGGGGGGCAGCGCCCCTCGCGCTTCGATCCGGCCCCGCGCCAGCAGCCGCACGGCAGCGGCCGCGGGGGCCGCGGTCGACACGATCCCGCCGCCCAGGCCCCAGCGCTCCATCGGGCGCGTGATTGCGGTGACGGTCGCGGCGTCGGCCACCACCACGTGCACCGAGACGGTCCGCGCGGAGGGGGGCACCGCCTCGCGCGCGGCTCGCTCGATCCGCTCCTCGCCAGCGGAGGCCAGCTCCCGCAGCCGCTCGAGCAGCGGCGGGGCGAGCGACAGGCGAAAGCTCGACTCCGAGCAGCCGAAGCTGCTCGGGAACGTGAGCACCTCGGAATGGAGCGTGTAGATCGCCTCGGCCTCGCCGATCGGCTCCGGGAAGCTCACCGTCCCGCCCGGGGTGAGCGGCTCGAGCTCCTCGGGCTCTCCGTCCCTGACCACCATCGGCGGCAGGGTCAGCTCGTCGATCAGCGTGCGCAGCGCGTAGGGCACGCTGAAGCCGGGAGGCGGGTCGAGGTCGCGGCCGGCGGCGATCACGTCGACCGAGCGCGGCTGCTCGCCCAGCTCGCGCACCGCCTTCGCCGCCATCACATTGGTCTTGCCCGGCGAAGACCCCATCCCCAGGAGCGCCAGCAGCCCCGCCTCGCGGAACTCGTCGTCAAGCTCGAGCTGGCGGCGCGTCATGTGGTACAGCCCGCCGAGATCGAGGTAGTGGCAGCCGGCCTCGAGGCAGGCCCGCATCGCGTCGAGGTTCACGCGGTAGCTGGCGGCGTTCACGAGCACGTCGACACCGCCCAGGTCCGAAGCGAGACCGCTGCGGGCATCGACCGCTGCCGAACGGGCCTTGCCGCCGCCATGGCGCTCCGCGACGGCTTCGGCGCGCTCGCCGTCGAGATCCAGCAGCAGCAGCGATTCGGCCTCCTCGGACTCGGCCAGGTCGCGCACGATCGCCGGCGCGATCGTGCCCCCCGCGCCGAGCACCGCGACGTTCACGTGACGAGCTCCTTGGCCCGCAACGCCAGCCACAGCTCGATCCGGTCGCGGGCGGTCGACAGGTCGCGGCCGGTCAGCTCCTCGACCCGGCGCATCCGGTAGCGCAGGGTGTGGCGATGGCAGAAGAGCTCGCGGGCGGCCCGCTCCCACTGGCTGTTCTGCTCGATGAACGCCTCGAGCGAGCGGACCAGCTCGTCGCC
>DATACN010000015.1:0-3113 GCA_036258995.1 Thermoleophilaceae bacterium
CCGCGTTGAGACCTACCGCGGCACGACGGTGCAGATGGGGCTCAACGAGAAGGTCCGCTTCGAGATCGCGGTGTCCGACCCGTTCGTCCAGCCGACGATCGATGCCCTCTGCAACGGTGGGCGAACCGACGAGGTGGGCGACGGCAAGATCTTCGTCGTGCCGGTTGAACGGGTGGTGCGCATCCGCACGGGCGAGACCGACGACCAGGCCGTGACGCCGGTGGGCGCCTGATGGACGCCGTCCTGAACATCGCTCAGGCAGCGCCCAAGGTGGACACCGGGGACACGGCGTGGATGCTCGCCGCCACCGCGCTCGTGCTCCTGATGACGATCGCGCTGGGCGTCTTCTACGCGGGCCTGGTCCGGTCCAAGAACACCCTCAACACGTTCATGATGTGCCTCGCGGCGATAGCGGTCGCCGCGGTCACCTGGGCCCTGGTGGGCTACTCGCTCGCGTTCGACGGGACGGGGGCCCTGATCGGCGGCCTGGACAACGCGTTCCTCAAGGACGTCGGGCTGGAGCCGCGGGAGGACTACGCGACGACGATTCCCAACGTCGTCTTCTTCGCATTCCAGGCCACCTTCTGCATCATCACCGTCGCGCTGATCTCCGGGGCCGTCGTGGAGCGGATGCGCTTTCCGGCGTTCCTCGTCTTCGCGGCGGTCTGGTCGGTGGTCGTATACGCCGTGCTGGCTCACTGGGGCTTTGGCGGTGGCTGGCTGTTCGAGCGCGGCACCCTCGACTTCGCGGGCGGCATCGCGGTCGAGATGGCATCGGGCTTCTCGGCCCTGGCGGCGGCGCTTGTGGTGGGCGCGCGCAAGGACTACGGGCGCCAGGCCCTGCTACCGCACAACGCGGTCTACGTGCTGCTCGGCGCCGGCCTGCTGTGGTTCGGCTGGTTCGGGTTCAACGGCGGCAGCGGCTTCAACACCGGCCAGAACAGCGTCCTGGCGTTCACGAACACCCTTCTGTGCCCGGCGGCGAGCGTGGCTATGTGGATGGTGCTCGACGCGATCCGCGGCAGCAAGGTGACCGCCATCGGCGCTGCCACCGCGATCATCGTGGGCTGCGTGCTGATCACGCCGGCCGGCGGCTTCGTCAGCCCCGCCTGGGCCCTCGCGCTGGGCGCCGCGGGCGCGGTGCCCTGCTACGCGTTGGTCGCGTGGCGGCCGCGAACCCGGGTCGACGAGACGCTCGACGTACTCGCCGTCCACGGGCTCGCGGGTTTCATCGGCATCCTGTTCATCGGTTTCTTCGCGCAGAAGAGCTGGAACGCTCTGGCGGACGGGGCGATCTACGGCGACTGGAGCCAGCTCGGCGACCAGGCGCTCGCCGCGCTCGCGGCCCCGCTGTACGCCTTCGGGATGACTTTCGTGCTGCTGAAGGTGATCGGGCTCGTCATGCCGCTACGGTCGAGCGAGAAGGACGAAGCGCTTGGGATGGACTTCACCTACCACGGCGAGGAGGCATACGTGACCGGCGAAGGAGCGATCCTCATTGCGCCGGAAGCGGACACCGAGGAGCCGGTGCCTGTAGCCCAGCCGTAGGTCAGCGCGCGCCTGTTCGCAACGCCCGGCTAGGCGACGGGCGTGACGGTGGCGCGCACACGGTCCGCGAGCTCGCGCGGGCCGATGCAGAAGAGGCTGTGATCGTCGCCCGCTGCGGCCCAGATGCGCTGGTGGCGCAGGAGGGCCTCGTCGAAGATCACGGGCAGGCCGTGGCCGATGGGCGGAACGCCTCCGATGGCATATCCGGTCGCCGCGCGCACCTCGGAGGCGCTCGCCTGGCGCACCTCGGCCGCGTCCATGGCGTCGGCCACCTTGTCGGGGTCGATCCGATGCTCGCCGGAGGCGATGCAGACGACCGGCTCGCCGTCGGCGATGAACACGATCGACTTGGCGATCTCTGCCTCCTGGCAGCCCACCGCGCGGGCCGCGTCGCCCACCGTGCGGGTGGACTCCTCGAGCCGCTGGACCTCCACGTCCAGGCCCAGCTCGCGGGCCTCGCGGATGACGCTCTCTTTCACAGCTTCAAGCTAACCGACCATTGCATAAATTCGTGTCGAAGTGTGATGCAGGTCACATAGCGCGGGTTTAGGCGGGGTAGGTTCGAACAGTCGTTCGATTCGGCCTCGCCGAACCGCCAGCCCTCCTGGGCAGCGGACGGGGGAACCAGGGAAGCAGTCGCCTCACGGCGGCAGGGGGCGAATCCGGCGCGGAGCCGCCGGTAGCGCGCAATAGCGCGCGAGCCCGACAGCTAACCCCGTAGGGAAGGGGCCGGGAGAGGAGCTCTCCCGCAATGAACAAGCGAATGAGCGCGCGCGCCAGCCTGCGCCTGGCGCTGGTAGCGGCGTGCGCTGTTGCAACCGGAACCGCATATGCCGCCGCCGCGGGCGGCGCCCTGGGGCAGGGGCAGGAGGCCGGGACGTCCGGCGAGCCCCGCGCCTCGGCCGCCACCGTGGCAGCGGTGAAAGTCGATCGCCACGTTCGGCTGGGCAAGCGCCTGGTCGTGCGCGGCAGGCTGACGCCTGCCGAGGGCGGGCGCAAGGTGCGCCTCCGGGCGCGCATCGGGCGCAGGTGGCGCACAGTGGACCGGACCCTGTCGGGCCGGGGCGGTCGCTTCCGCACCGTCTGGCGGCCCGGCCGCGCCGGCGTCTTCCGCCTGCGCGTGGTGGCGCCGAACAGCGGCGTGCCGAACGCCAGCGCCAGCCGCACACGCAGCCGGCGCGCGTTCGTGTACCGGCCCGCTGCCGCGTCCTGGTACGGGCCCGGCTTCTACGGCAACCGCACCGGCTGCGGCGGCCGGCTGGGCTACAACCAGCTCGGCGTGGCCCACAAGTGGCTGCCGTGCGGCACGCGCGTGAGGTTCCGCTACCGGGGCCGCTCGGTCACCGTGCCGGTGATCGACCGCGGGCCCTACGCGGGCAACCGCGAGTGGGACCTGACCGCCGCCACCAAGCGGCGGCTCGGGTTCCCGTCGACCGGCATCGTCTGGTCGACCCGGTAGCCAGCTAGAGAGACAGCCGGAGCTGGTCGGCGGGGGCGGCGGGCTCGGCCCGCCGCTCCTCGTCGAGTCCGGCGACCCTGACCCCCAGCAGCCTGACCGGCAGCGG
>DATACN010000016.1:0-6108 GCA_036258995.1 Thermoleophilaceae bacterium
CGGAGCGCCCATATCCAGCTAGGAGGAAACCCCAATTAGCGACACGGTGATTGAGCAGGAACTTTCGGAGGACCTCGACATCGACCGCGAGCCCACCGTCTACGAGGTGGGCGACCACGTGGTCTATCCACACCATGGGGCGGGCAAGGTCATCAAGAAGGAGATGAAGGAGGTCCTCGGAGAGAAGCGCCAGTACCTGACCATCAAGATCCTTCACAACGACATGACGGTCATGGTGCCGTGCGAGAACGCCGACCGGGCAGGCCTGCGGCGCGTGATCGGGGAGGAGGCGGTGGCCCGCGTGCTGTCCGTCCTTCGCGACGACGTGAGCCAGATGCCCAAGAACTGGAATCGGCGGTTCAAGCACAACCGCGAGAAGATCAAGACCGGCGACGTGTTCGAGCTCGCCGAGGTCGTGCGCAACCTCGCCATCCGCGAGACCGAGAAGGGGCTCTCGACCGGCGAGAAGCAGATGTACACCCGCGCCAAGAAGATCCTCGCCTCCGAGCTGATGTACGCGCTCGAGATGGACGAGGAGGACGCGGAGACGCATCTCGAGGAGCTGATCGCGGAGGCCCACGCCGGCCGCAACGGCGCTCCGGCCACCGCCTGAACAAGCTGGAAGTGGCAACCGTCGTCGGGATCGTTCCCGCCGGCGGCAGCGGCGAACGCCTTGGAGCCGACCGGCCCAAGGCGTTCGTCGTTCTGGCCGGCAAGACACTGCTCGAGCGGAGCGTTGAGGCACTCCGCCCGGTCTGCGACCGGGTGGTGGTGGCGGTGCCGGCCGGAGAAGAGAGCGGCGCGGACCGCGTCGCCGGTGGGCCCTCCCGGTCGGCGTCGGTGCGAAACGCCCTGGCCGCGGCCCCCGAGGCCGAGATTGCCGTTGTTCACGATGCGGCCCGTCCGCTGGCGACGCCCGAGCTGGCCAGACGCTGCGTGGAGGCCCTGGAGCCGGGGGTGGAGGGGGCGATCGCGGCAGCGCCGCTCACGGACACCGTGAAGGAGGCCTCCCCGGACGGGCGGGTGGTCCGTACTCTCGACCGTACTGCGCTGTGGGCGGTGCAGACGCCCCAAGCGTTTCGCGCCGATGCCCTCCGGCGGGCCCTGGACGTCGGCGAGGACGCCCTCGCGGCCGCCACCGACGACGCCTCGCTCGTCGAGGCGGCGGGCGGCATCGTGCGGATCGTCGAGGCGCCGCCCGAGAATCTCAAGGTCACGCGGCAGGCCGACCTCGAGCTGGCGGAGGCCATACTGGGTTGCTGACCGACTACCACGTGCACCTGCGCCCCGACGAGGACGGCACGCCGCCTGAGTGCTACTTCACGCGCCAGAACGCAGAGCGCTACCGGGAGACGGCGTCGGAGCGCGGCGTCGAGGAGCTCGGAGTGGCCGAGCACGTGTACCGCTTCGTGCAGGCCCTCGACGTGTGGACGCACCCCTTCTGGCGCGGCTGGGCGCACGACGACCTGGACGCCTACTGCGAGTTCGTCCGCGAGCAGACCGACCTGCGGCTGGGCATCGAGGCCGACTTCGTGCCGGGCCGGGAGGACCGCATGGCGAACCTGCTCGAGGCGCGCGAGTGGGACTACGTGGTCGGGTCAATCCACTTCCTCGGAGACTTCGCCCTCGACGTTCGCGGGGACTTCGACGTCTGGCGGTCGGGAAACCCGGACAAGGTGTGGACTCGCTACTTCGAGACGCTTGGCGAGGCCGCCCGGACGGGAATGTTCGACGTGCTGGCCCACCCCGACCTCGTGAAGGTGTGGGGCCAGGGGGCCCCGGTGCCCGACGGAGACCTGCGCCGCTTCTACGAGCGGGCCATGGACGGCATCGCGGAGTCGGACGTCGCGATCGAGGTGTCGACGGCCGGGTTTCGCAAGCCGGTGGGGGAGATGTATCCGGCTCCCGCCTTCCTGGAGCTTTGCCTCGAGGCGGGGCGCCCGGTCGCGCTGTCCTCCGACGCCCACCAGCCCGAGCACCTGGGGCATGAGTACGAGCACGCGGTCGACTGGCTGCACGAGCTCGGCGTGCGCGAGATAGCGGTGTTCGAGCGACGGCGGCGGCGCATGGAGCCGCTGGGATGAGCGCCGAGGGCCCCCGGTGAGCGCTCGCGCGGGCATCGGTTACGACTCGCACCGCTTCGAGGAGGGCCGCAGGCTCGTGCTAGGCGGGGTCGAGGTGCCGGACGCGCAGCGCGGCCTGGCGGGCCATTCCGACGCCGACGCCCTCACGCACGCCGCCATCGACGCGCTCCTCGGAGCGGCCGGCCTCGGCGACATCGGCCAGCACTACCCCGACGACGACGAGCGCTGGAGGGACGCCGACAGCGTGAGCCTGCTCGAGGAGGTGGCGGGGTTCCTGGAGGACCACGGCTGGACCGTGTGCCACCTGGACGCCACGGTGATCTGCCAGGAGCCGCGCCTTTCGCCCCACCGCGACGCCATGCGGACCCGCCTCGCCGAGGCGGTCGGGGTGGCGCCCCTCGAGGTGAACGTCAAGTTCACCACCAACGAGGGCATGGGCTTCGTGGGCCGCGGCGAGGGCATCGCGGTGCTCGCCGTCGCGACGGTGGAGCGGGCTGAGTAGCGTCCCGGCCATGGAGTCCGCAGACCTCGCGTTCGCCGGCGTCGTCCGGCAGGCGGAGCTGATCCGATCGGGCGAGGTGTCGTCGCGCGAGCTCGTGGAGCTCTACCTGGAGCGGATCGCGCGGCTCCAGCCCGAGCTGAACTGCTACTCGAACGTCATGGCGGAGCGGGCACTGCTCGACGCCGAGCAGGCCGATGCCCGGCGCCGCGCCGATGGCGACAGGCCTCTCCTCGGCGTCCCGATCGCGGTGAAGGAGATGCACGACGTCGCGGGCGAGGTGACGACGCTCGGGACGGCTGCCCACGACCACCAGCCGGCGCAGGAGGACGGCGAGATGGTCAGATTGCTCCGGGCCGCCGGCGCGGTGATCGTCGGCAAGACGACGACCCCCGAGCTGGCGATCATCGGCGACACCGAGGGACCGGCCTTCGGCGTGACCCGCAATCCGTGGAACAGCGACCGCAGCGTGGGGGGATCGAGCGGCGGCAGTGGCGCCGCCGTCGCAGCCGGGCTGTGCGCGGCGGCGACCGCCTCCGACGGGGCCGGCTCGATCCGCAACCCGGGGGCCTGGTGCGGGCTGTTCGGTCTGAAGCCACAGCGCGACCGGATCAGCCTCGGCCCGCACACCGAGCACTGGCATGGGCTGAGCGTCAATGGCTTCCTCACACGAACCGTGCAGGACACCGCCCTGCTGGTGGACCTCACGGCCCAAACCAGGACCGCGAGGCCGCTCGCCGAGGCCGCACGCTCGGCGCCCGGTCCCCTGCGGATCGGGGTCACCACCCGCTCGCCCTGGCCGGTCCCCGTGGCGGCGAGCATGAAGGGACATCTTGACGAGACGGCAGGGCTGCTCCGGGCGCTGGGGCACACGGTGCAGCCGGTGGAGCCGCCGCACGGGCTCGTCGCGAACGCCATCAACGTCCGCTTCCTGCGCGGTGCGGCCGACGACGCCCGGGCCGTGCCGCGTCCCGACCGCCTCGCTCGCCGCACACGCGGGTTCGCCCGGATGGGGCGCGTCTTCCCGGACGGCGCGCTGAGGTGGGCGATCCGGGAGGGCGACCGGCTGGCCGAGCGCGTCGCGCGGCTCTTCCGCGATCACGACGTGCTGCTGACGCCCATCAGCACCCGCCCCCAGGTAAAGGCCGGCAAGTGGGAGGGAATGTCCGCCCCGCGCACGGCCCTGGAGATGACCTCGGTCTTCCCCTTCCAGGTCCCCTGGAACATGACCGGCCAGCCCGCGGCCACTGTGCCCGTCGCGAGCACGGCCGGCGGCATGCCCGTGGGGATGCAGCTGGTGGGTCGCCCGAACGACGAGCCGACTCTCGTCTCGCTTGCGGCGCAACTCGAGTCCGAGCTGCGCTGGCCCGATCATCGCCCGCCCGTCGCGTAGCCTCAGGCGCCGTGCGGCGGGTGCGGATCCAGGACACGCTCAGCGGCGGTCTGCGCGAGCTCGAGCCGCGGGAGCCGCCCAAGGTCGGCATCTACGCATGCGGGCCCACCGTCTACGGCCGCGTGCACGTGGGCAACGCGCGGCCGTTCGTGGTCTTCGCCCTGCTCAAGCGCTTCCTCGAGCACGAGGGCTATCAGGTGACCCTCGTCGAGAACGTCACCGACGTGAACGACAAGATCTACGACGCCGCCCGCGAGCGCGGGGTCCCCAGCGAGGAGCTGGCGCGCGACATGACCGCCGCCTACGTGGAGGACACCGACCGGCTCGAGCTGGGCCGTCCCGACCGCGAGCCGCTGGCCAGCGAGACCATCGCTGAGATCGTGGCGCTGATCGAGGCGCTGGTGGAGTCCGGGCACGCCTACCCGGCCGGCGGCGACGTGTACTTCAGGGTCGCGAGCTTCGACGGCTACGGCAAGCTGTCGAACCGCCCGCTCGAGCAGATGCACCAGGGCGAGGGCGACGACGCCGCCGAGCTCAAGCAGGCGCCCCAGGACTTCGCCCTCTGGAAGGCGCGCAAGGAGGGCGAGGACACCTGGTGGGAATCGCCCTGGGGCCAGGGCCGCCCTGGCTGGCACATCGAGTGCTCGGCGATGGCGGAGGCGATCCTCGGCCTCGACTTCGAGATCCACGGCGGCGGCTCCGACCTGGTGTTTCCGCACCACGAGAACGAGATCGCCCAGACCGAGGCGGCCCGCTCGAAGCCGCTGGCGCGGTTGTGGATGCACAACGGGATGGTCGAGCTGGAACAGGAGAAGATGGCCAAGTCGGTGGGCAACATCCGCCTGCTCCACCGGGCCCTCGACGAGTTCGGCCGCGACGCCCTGGTCATGTACTTCGTGAGCGGCCACTACCGCCAGCCGCTCGCCTTCTCGGAAGAGGGGTTGGAGGATGCCCGCCGCGCGGTGGCGCGGGTGCGCGAGCTGGGCCGCCGCCTCGACGCCGGGGCGGGCGACCCCGAGGGGATGGACCCCTACGTGGAGCGCTTCTTCGAGGCCCTGGCCGACGACTTCAACACGCCGGCCGCCCGAGCCGCCCTGTTCGACTGGATCGGCGAGGCCAACCGCCGCATCGACGCCGGCGAGGCCGTGGGCCCGGGCCGCCTTGCGGAGATGCTCCAGGTGCTCGGCCTCGAGGGGCTGCTCGAGGAGGAGGCCTCCGGCCCGCCGGAGGAGGCCCGCCGGCTGGCCGAGCGCCGCGACGAGGCCCGCGCCGCGCGCGACTTCGCGGAGGCAGACCGCCTGCGCGAGGAGCTGGCGAGCCTCGGCTGGGAGGCTCGCGACACGTCCGGAGGCACGCAGCTCGTGCGAATGCGCTGAGGTGATCCTGTACGGCCGCAACCCCGTGTTCGAGGCCCTGCGCGGCCGGCGGCGGGTGCGGCGGGTATGGGCCACGCGTGGGCAGGGCTGGCCGGAGGGGGTCGAGGTGCTGAGGGCGAGCACCACCGAGCTCGAGGAGCTGTGCGGGTCGCCGGACCACCAGGGCGTGTGCGCCGAGGCCGATCCGTATCCCTGCGCCGACGCCGGGGGCCTGCTCGCCGACGGCGAGGCGCTGGTCGTGTGCCTGGACGAGGTGCAGGACCCGCACAACCTGGGCGCCGTCTGCCGGGTGGCCGAGGCGGTCGGGGCCTCTGGGGTGGTGATTCCCGAACGCCGGGCGGCTGAGGTCACGCCGGCCGTGTGCAAGGCCTCGGCCGGGGCGGTCGAGCACCTGCCGGTGGCGCGGGTGCGCAACCTCGCCGACTGGCTGCGGGAGGCCAAGGGGGTCGGGGCCTGGGTCTACGGCGCGGACTCGGAGGCGGAGCTTGGCTATGACAAGCCCGACTACGGCGGCAGGGTGGTGCTGGTCCTCGGGGCCGAGGGGAGAGGCCTGCGGCCACGCGTCGCGGCGACCTGCGACGCGCTGGTTTCGCTGCCCCTGAGGGGCCGCGTGGCCTCGCTCAACGTCTCCACGGCGGCCGCGGCGCTCCTGTACGGAATCTTGCAACTCCGCGACGGAGGGCTTGACAAGGGTCCATAACGTCCTCATACTGCCGCGCGGAAGATCAGGCTGAAGTCGACCTAAAGCTCGACTTC
>DATACN010000017.1:0-5275 GCA_036258995.1 Thermoleophilaceae bacterium
CCAGCCGGCAGGTCTACTTCGTAGGCACGAACGACGCCGGGCTCGTGACCCTCTACCGGGGCCTTCCCTACGAGCTGCCGTTCGGGATCGAGCTCTACGAGGAGGAGTACGCGAGCAGCGTGCCGGCGCGGGCGATCCCGCGCAACCGGCGGGCCCGCGTGCTCGACCACGAATGGCGGGGACATGACGACGCCGTGGACCTGATGCGCGCCATCGAGCGCGGGCAGCTCACTTGATGTCCACCCGCCTCCGCGAGCTGTTCGGGCTGATCCCGGTGACCCTGCTCGTAACCGCGGGATTCGCCGCCGTGCTCGTGACCCGCGCCGAGGACGTCAGCGACGCCACGCTCACCTACGGCGCGTTCTTCCTCGGCCTGTGCGTGTTCGGCCACCTGTTCATCCGCGCCCGGCTGCCCGACGCGGATCCCTACCTGTTCCCGCTGGCCGCACTGCTCGCCGCGGTCGGGCTGGTGGAGATCTACCGGATCGACGCCGAGTTGGCCCGAGAGCAAGCGCAGTGGTTCGTGGTTGGACTGGCCTTCCTCTGCGCGACGATCTTCGCCGTCCGCGATCACCACGTGCTGGAGCGCTACCGCTACACGATCGCGGCCGCCAGCATCGCGCTCCTGATGATGCCCCGGCTGCCGGGGATCGGCGCCGAGGTCAACGGCGCCTTCCTCGCGATCAAGCTGGGACCGATCCAGTTCCAGCCGGCCGAGTTCGCCAAGCTCGGCATCATCGTCTTCCTCGCCAGCTACCTGCGCGAGGCGGGCGGCGTGCTGGTGCGCGCGCGGCTGCGGCCGCTGCCGATCCCGCGCCAGCTCCTGCTGTACGGCATTCCCACCGCGGTGGTCCTCCTGCTGGTTGCCCTGCTGGACCTGAGCGCGGCCGCGGCCGTGCTGCTGGCGCTGTTCACGGCCTCGCTCGTGGCGGTGATCCGCGAGCGTCCCTCGCTCAAGCACTTCGGCCCGCTCCTGCTCGTGTGGGGGCTGGCCATGCTGATGTTGATCGTGATCCGCGACCTGGGGAGCTCGCTGATGTTCTTCGGCGGCTTCCTGGCGCTCCTCTACGTGGCCACCGGACGGCTGTCCCTGGTGGGAGCGGGGTCGGCGATGTTCATCGGCGGCGCCGCCTTCTTCGCGAACAGCGTCTCGCACGTGCAGGAGCGGGTGGACACCTGGCTCGACCCGTTCTCGCGCGACCGGGTGTTCTGCCCCCAGACGGGCGAGACGGAGATGTTCGTGGACTGCCAGGGGTTCCAGATCGCCCAGTCGCTGTTCGCCCAGGCGGACGGCGGCCTGTTCGGGCAGGGCTTCGGCAACGCCCTGCTGGAGCTGCCCGGTGGCGGCACCATCCTGCCCGCGCCCCATACCGATCTGATCTACGCGGTGATCACCAACGAGCTCGGGCTGTTCGGCGCGGCGGCGCTGGTGATCGTCTACCTGCTGCTCACCTCGCGCGGGTTCAAGATCGCGATGATCGCCACCGACGGCTTCTCGAAGCTGCTCGCCGCCGGCCTCACGGCGGTCCTGGCGCTGCAGGTGTTCGTGATCATCGGGGGCGTCACGCGCGTGATCCCGCTGACCGGCGTGACCCTGCCGTTCGTCTCCTACGGCGGCAGCTCGATCGTTGCCAACATGGTGCTGCTCGCGCTGCTCCTGATCGTGTCGGACCACGCGCGGAGCGGCGCCGAGCGCCGCGGGGGGCTGGTCTGAGGTGAACCGAGAGGGGTTCGGCCGATGAACCGCCAGATCGCGATCCTGTTCAGCCTGTTCGCGGTGCTGTTCTCCGTCCTGATCGTGTTCACCTCGCGCTGGACGGTGCTCGAGGCCGAGAGCCTCGAAGACGAGCCCGCCAACCGGCGGGCCCTCATCAAGGAGCAGAAGATCCCGCGCGGGGTGATCTACGCGCGCGACGGCCGCACCGTGCTGGCTCGCAGCGACCCCGAGGGCTCCGGCCAGAGCCGCATCTTCACGCGCACCTATCCCACCGGCCCCTTGTTCTCCCATGCGGTCGGGTACTCGTTCATCGAGAACGGGCGCCGCGGCCTGGAGCAGGAGCGCAACGACGATCTCGCCGGCGAGGAGGACGAGTTCATGTCGATCATCTCCGAGCTCGAGAGCAGCTCGCGCGAGGGCTTCGACGTGGTCACCAACCTCGACGCCGAGGCCACCGAGATCGCCCGAGACGGGCTCGGGGGCCGCAAGGGCGGGGTAGTCGCCGTCGAGCCGAAGACGGGCAAGGTGCGGGTGATGGTGTCGGTGCCGGAGTACGACGCCAACCAGATCCCCGGCGGGTTCCGCGAGCTCAACACGAACCCCGACAAGCCGCTGCTCAACCGCACGACTCAGGAGCTGTACCCGCCGGGCTCCACATTCAAGGTGGTGACCGCCGCCGCGGCGCTCGACAGCGGCAAGTTCTCGCCGACCTCGATAGTCGACGGCTCGTCGCCCAAGACGATCAGCGGGGCGCCGCTCGAGAACGCCGGCGGACAGAGCTTCGGCCCGGTCAGCCTCACGGACGGGCTCACCAACTCGGTGAACACGGTCTGGGCGACGGTGGGCGAGTCGATTGGGCGCCAGACGCTGATCGACTACATGGACCGCTTCGGCTTCAACGAGGACCCGAAGATCGACTACCCCGACTTCCAGATGATCCCGAGCGGCGTCATCGACGCCGATGGCCGCTACCTCGGAGGCGGAGCCGGCTTCGACGTTGGCCGCGTGGCCATAGGCCAGGGTGGCGCGGAGGGCCAGATCCGGGCCAGCCCGCTGCAGATGGCGCTGGTGGCCGCGGCCATCGGTAACCGCGGCCGGCTGATGATGCCCCGGCTGACCGACAGGATCGTGCGGAAGGACGGGCGTGTCAAGGACCGCGTCGAGCCCGATCTACAGTCGGAGGTGATGAAGCCCGAGTCGGCGAAACAGCTCACGGACATGATGGGACGGGTCGTCGAGGAGGGCACGGGCACCGCCGCTGCCCTGTCCGGCGTGGCGATGGCGGGCAAGACCGGAACGGCCGAGGTGGGAGCCAACCGGGAGCTCACGCAACCGTGGTTCATCGGCTTCGCTCCGATCGACAACCCGCAGGTCGCAGTGGCGGTCACCGTCGAGAGCCAGCCGCCGGGTAGCAGCGGCGGGCAGACCGCGGGGCCGATCGCCAAGGCGGTGGTCGAGTCGCTGCTCCGAAGCCGATGACCGAAGTCGCGCACAACACGCTGGTCGACGAGCGCTACCGGATCCTCGAGCGGATCGGCTCCGGCGGCATGGCCGACGTGTTCCGCGCCGAGGACACGCACCTGGGGCGCGACGTGGCGATCAAGGTGCTGCACCGCCGCTTCGCCCAGGACCAGGAGTTCGTGGAGCGCTTCCGGCGCGAGGCCAAGTCGGCCGCCGGGCTCCAGCACCCCAACGTGGTCGCCGTCTTCGACCGCGGCGAGCACGAAGGCACCTACTACATCGCGATGGAGCACCTGCCCGGGCGCACGCTCAAGCAGATCGTCGAGCAGGAGGCGCCGCTGTCGCAGGAGCGGGCGATCGAGCTGGGGACCCAGATCCTCGACGCCGCGGGCTTTGCCCACAAGCGCGGCGTGATCCACCGGGACTTCAAGTCGCACAACGTGATCGTCGACGAGGAGGGCAACGCGAAGGTCACGGACTTCGGCATCGCGCGCCGCGGAACCTCCGAGATCACCGAGACCGGCTCCATCATGGGTACGGCGCAGTACCTCTCCCCCGAGCAGGCGCAGGGGCGGGCCGTGACCGCCGCCTCCGACCTCTACTCGATCGGCGTGATCCTCTACGAGATGCTCGCCGGCAGGCTGCCCTTCCAGGGCGACAGCGCCGTGTCGGTGGCCCTCAAGCACCTGTCCGAGCCCCCGCCGCCGCTCTCGCAGCTGCGCCCCGACGTCGATCCCGCGCTCGAGTCGGTGGTCATGGCCGCGCTCGCCAAGGACGCCGCCCACCGCTGGCAGAGTGCCGAAGAGTTCCGCGCCGCGCTGGCGGCGGTGGGCGAGCACCTGGTCGACGGCTCGGGTCGCCGCGGCCAGGACACGGCGGCATTCGTGCCGGTGGTCGCTCCGCTGCCCGACGAGGCGGTGGCTGCCGCCGGCGGTGCGGGGAACGGCGACGCCACCGCGCCGACCGCGGTCGCGGGCGAGGCCCCGCCGCCGATGACGCCGCACGAGGCGGCGATCGCGGAGGAGGAGCGCCGCCGCCGCTGGCCCTGGTTCGCCCTCGGCCTCATGACGCTCGCCCTCGCAGCGCTGCTCGCCTACCTGGCGGCGAGCGGCATCCTCGCCGGCGAGAAGGTCGAGGTGCCGCGGGTGGTGGGCAAGCAGGTGCTGGAGGCGCGCGACCGGCTCGAGCGGGCGGGCTTCGAGGTGCGCGAGGTCAGGGCGCCGAGCCCGGAGGAGATCGGCGAGGTCGTGGACCAGGATCCCGACCCGGGCGAGGAGGCCGACGAGGGCTCCACGGTGACCCTCGAGGTCTCATCGGGCCCGGGCGAGGTGCGCGTTCCGTCGGTAGAGAACCTGCCCGAGCGGCTCGCGATCAAGGAGCTGCAGGACGCGGACTTGAAGGCCACGGTCGACCGCGAGGCCTCCGAGACGGTTCGCGAGGGGCTCGCCATCCGCACCGTCCCGCGCGGCGGCGCGGAGGTCCAGCGCGGCACGCGCGTCAAGCTGTTCGTGAGCTCCGGCCCCGAGCAGGTGACGGTGCCCGACGTGATCGGTCTCTCCCGCGAGTCGGCCGAGGGACGCCTGCGCGACGAGGGCCTGGCGGTCTCGGTCGAGGAGGTCGAGTCGGACGAGCCCGAGGACGAGGTCGTCTCGCAGAGCCCGGCGGGGGGCACGAGCGTCGAGCGTGGCTCGGCGGTCACCATCGAGGTGTCGGTCGGGCAGCCGCAGGTGACGGTCCCGGACGTGACGGGACTGACCCCCGGCGCGGCATCGGCGCGGCTGCGGGCGCTCGGGCTGGTGCCCTCGCGGCAGGAGCGCTCCACGACCAACCCGGACGAGGACGGCCAGGTGATCGACCAGCGGCCGGGCGCGGGCGCCGATGTCGAGGAGGGCCGGACCGTGGTGATAGTGGTCGGAGCGCTCATCCAGGATGAGTAGCTGAACCAGCCGGAGGTGCCGCCGCCGCCGGGCGAAACGCCGTGAGGGTCGCGGTCCTCGCGGGAGGCCGCTCGAGCGAGCACGAGGTGTCACTGGCCTCCGGCGAGGCTGTCCGCAAGGGGCTGGCCGAGGCCGGGCACGAGCCCGTCGACGTTCGCAT
>DATACN010000018.1:0-21006 GCA_036258995.1 Thermoleophilaceae bacterium
CGCTCGGCGAGCTCGGCACGCCGAGCGTCTTCAGCATCGGCGCCGTGATCGGGTCCCACGCGCCGTGGGAGTAGAAGGTGTAGGACTCGGGCCGGCTGACGGCCGCGACCGGCGCCGACTCCGTCGCCAGGGCCGGCATCAGGACGTTCGACAGGGACAGGCCCTGAAGTGGGTTGTCAGGGCTTCCGGCGTGCTCCAGATAGCGGCCCAGCCAGCCCTTGCGGGCATGGACGTCGAGCTCGCCGACCTCCCAGAAGTGCTGGCTGGTGAAATGCGACAGGTTCGGAGCCGCGTAGCCGATGGCCGGGAACACCGTGAGCTTGCCCTCGCCGTGGAGCTCGGCGAGGGCGGCGGCCGAGGGATGCCAGCGCAGGCGAGTGTCCTCGGAGAAGGGCGTGCCCGACCCGGCCGGCAGCGCCAGCGTCGGGCGCATGGCCCGGTAGCGGGAGTCCTCGGTCGGAGCCAGCACCGACAACGAGTCGATTCCACCCTCCATGTAAACCGACACGAGGATGCGGTCCGAGCTGTCGGCGGCGTATGCGACCCCCTCCTCGAGGGCGCGCGAAGCGAGCTTGTCGGCGCCGTACACCGTCAGCGCCAGGCCGGCCGAGCGCAGCAGGAACGAGCGCCGGCTGAGACCGGTGCCGGCGGGTAGCGGCATTCCCGGCTCGACTGCCGGGAGTCCATTGCCCGCCTCAGCCGCCGCCTGACGCAGCACCTGTGCCCGCGTGTAGCCGTTGCAGCAGCCGGACATCAGCACACCTGTGCGTCGGGGCAGGCCGCGATGAGCTGCCTCAGGGCGTTCTGGCGCATCGCGCGGTACGGACCCTGCTTCGAGCTCCCCGCCGTCAGCGGAATGCACGACGAAGCGAAGGCCAGGAGCAGATCCCAGGTCGCTCTGGTGAGGACCGGATCCCCCCAGAACCTCAGGGCGGTGCCGAGGGCGGTGCCGGCGTCCTCGGTGGAGCTGTACGGGCGAGAGCTCGACCACGGGTCGATCCAACGGTCGCCCAGCACCTCCGTGACCATCAGCCAGCGTGCTCGCAAGCTCGTGGTGTTGAGCCAGCTCCCATGGTCCCAGCCGTCCACGTTGGGTGGATAGAAGAGCCGCTGTCCTGCCTGCTCGCAGAGCCACGTCCATGACAACGTCGTGACACCGCGGCCCTGGGACCGGAGCAGGCCGGCAGCGAAGACCACGGGTGGCTTGACCATCGGCGCTCCCTCGTAGAGGTCGGGGTGCTTGAGGATCGCCTCGACCAGCGGCCTGACGACCTGGCCCTCTCTCAGGTACAGGGCCTCGAGGTCGGCCTGGGTTCCGGGGCTCGGCTCGGTCGGGATGAAGTAGCTCCACAGCTTCCGCACCACGAACGAGGCGTGCATCGGGTGGTCGCAGCAGAGCCGGCAGGCGTCCCGCCAGTCGAAGGCGCCGCTCTGCCCGAAGATCGTCTTCGTACCCGTGTCGTGAAACGAGGGGTCGAAGCGGAAGTTGTGATGGCGGATTTGCGGGTTCCAGTCGGCCCTCCACCCGGTCAGGGCTCGGGCCATCTCGCGGACGTCGGCCTCCGTGTATGCGCCGCGGTCCGCGCCGAGCGTGAAGAGCTCCATGAGCTCGCGCGCGTAGTTCTCGTCCGGGCGCCACTTCCAGTTGAAGATGCCGTTCAGCCAGACCAGCATCGCCGGGTCGCTGGTCACGCCGAGGAGCAGCTCCCGGAACGACCCCAGCCCCTGGCGGCGGAACAGCTCGCTCTGCGCGATCGTCCTGCCCTGGCCGTCCGGCGCCGAGCTGGCGAACCAGTCGTGCCACACGAGAGCGATGCGCTCCACCAGGGGCTGGTCCGACCGGACCATGCGGTCGAGCCACCAGAGGTGGTCGTGGCCCCAGCCGTGGGGGAGGTTCAGGGGCGCGCCATTGACGGTCGGCTCGGGGCCGACGAGCCTCGCGGGGCCGGCCGGGCGGGTCAGGCTGTGCACGGCGCCTTCGAGGCCCTTGGAGGCGAGCAGCTCGGCCTGCCCGGGGGTGGGGCCGAATCCGGCCCGCCAAAGCAGGCGCTCGGCCTGGGCCACGCCGAAGGGCCCGCTGTAGACGCTCAGCCTCGAGGCCGGAGGCGACGGCGTGCGCTCCGGCGGCGGCGGGGTCCCGGCGGGGGTCGGCGGAACATCCGGCGGCTGCGGAGCGGGGTCCGGCCGGGGGTCGGGGTGCGTCTCAGGGCTCGGTAGCGGATGGGGGTCGGGCAGTGGCGTCGTGACGGGCGCTGTCGCATTCGCCGGAGGCCGGGGAGGACCGGCAGGCGTGCGCCGCCGCCGCCGCCGCTTGCGGTGGTCGTGCCAATGGGTGTGCCAGCGAACGTGCTTGTGCAGCTTGCCGTCGCTGTGACGGTGCCAGCTGACGTGCTTGTGCCTGTGCTTGTGCAGGCGCCGTCGGCGTCGCCGGGCGGAGGGCTTCAGGGACACCCCGACCGAATCGACGCCGCCGGGTCACCGCTTTACGCTCGAAGGCCGATTTGCGACGAACGACCGAGGCCGCGGATGGGCGGGGCGGAGCGCCTAGGGAGAGAAGGTGAGCTTGTCGACGTCGAGGTTGCGATCGCAGACGCCGGCCCGGTAGAGGTCGTTGCCGAAGACGATGGCCACGCTGTGGGCGCCGGCCCCGATCGGCACGGCGGCCGTGTAATCGGTGAACGCGGTGGCGGAGACGGTATGGGTTGCCACATTCACGCCGTCCACGAGCAGCGACGCCACGGGCGCTCCCAGGCACTGGTCGCCGCGGGCCCGCAGGGTGACCCGGGTCACGCTCGGGAGCAGCGCCGACGCGGTCAGCTGTCCGTTGGTGAACAGCTTCACCGCCGCGCCCTTGCTGAGGCCGGTCTGCCAGTAGACCTTCGCCGTGGAGGGCCGGGTCATGGCCTCTCCCTCGAGTACCACCGCCGGGCCGGTCGAGACCACGCCCTGCGGGACCGCCGACACCTCCACGGAGGCGGGACTGACGTTGCCGCTCTTGTCCACGGCGCGGACCACGTAGAAGTAGCGAGTGCCGTTGGTCCGCCCCGTATCGGTCAGGGCCGAGCTGGTCAAGAGCGTTGCGTTGACCGCCGTGTAGGGGCCGCCCGCGGTGGTCGAGCGGAATACCCGGTAACCGTCCAGGTCGGTCTCGGAGTTGTCGGCCCAGTCGAGCGCGACCTGTCCGTCGCCCGCCGAGGCCGCCAGACCGCTTGGGGCGGCAGGCGGCGTCACGTCGGCTGTGCCGCCGGACGGCGCCGAGGAGAAGGTCAGCTTGTCGACGCGCAGGTTGCGATCGCAGATGCCCGCCCGGTAGAGGTCGTTCGTGAAGGCCACCCTGACCTCGTGGGTGCCGGCCGGCACGTTCACGTTCGCGGAGTAGTCGGCGAATGCCGTGCTCGGGACGGGGGCCGACATGACCTGGGCGCCGTCCACCAGCACGGTCATCGCCGGAGCGCCCTCGCACTGATCTCCGCTGGCGCGCACGGTCAGCCTTCCCGAGCTCGGGAGCGGGAGCGACTTCGACAGCGCGCCGCTGTTGAACATTGCCACCGCCGCGCCGCCGCTGAGGCCGCTCCGCCACTCGATGCGCGCACCGCTCGGCAGGGTCATCTTCTCGGCCTCGAGGTTGGTTTGGTGCACTTCGGTGAACCTCGCCGTGTACGTGGCGTCCGTCGCCGGCGTGGTTATCGAGTGGGCGGCCGCACCGCCGTCAGACCAGGAGGCGAACTCATAGACCCCGCCCGCCGGATTGGGCTGCTGTCGTGCTTCGACGGGGAAGCTGTAGCCCTCCCAGGAGGTCACGGTGTGCGGCGTCGCGACATTCGTGCCCTCGACGAGGAGGCCCAGCCCGCCCGGGTCGGTGGCGAAGGCCAGCTGGACGAGCTTCGGTCGCAAGAGCCGGGTGACCGTGCTCGTGGCGCCCTTTGAGTCGGTCGCGGTGAGCCTGACCTCCAGGTAGCTGTTCGCCGCCGTTGGCAGGTCCTCCGGTGCCGGTGAGGTAATCGTCAGGTCGTTGCCCTGAGTGGGCTGGAGGAAGGGGTGGGTGTGGTCGTTGTTGTGATGGCGAAGCACCTGCCAGCTGAGCTGCGAGTTCGGCAAGGGGCCGTCCTCCGGGTCAATGGCGCTGCCCCTTAGCGTCACCTGCTGGCCCACCTTGAAGCGCAGCTCCTCGGTCGGCAATTCGATCTGGGCGGTGGGCGGGGTGTTGCCCGCATGGACGACCACAGTGCGCTCGTCGGAGACCGCTCCGCGGTTGTCACGCACGCGCAGGCGCGCCGTGTAGCTGCCCGCGTTCTCGTAGGTGTGGGTCGTCGTGGCCTCGGAAGTCTCGGTCGCCGGCGATCCGTCGCCGAAGTCCCAGAGGTAGGTCAGCGTGTCGCCGGGATCCGGGTCGCTGCTCCCTCCGCCGTTCAGGGTGACCGCAAGCGGGACGGGGCCCGTCGTCGGCGAGGCGCTGAGCTGGGCCGTCGGCGGCCGGTTGAGCACTCCGGTGTACGCGATGCGGCGCACCTCGCCTCCGCCGGCGTAGCTCGTGTAATAGAGGGCCTGGGTGTCGCCGTGGGGGCCGAAGGCCATCGCGACGGCGCTGCTCGAACCCAGGCCCGTGGCGAAGTCGGCCGAGGTGAACCCGCCTCCCGCCAGGGGGACGAGCCGGAAGATCTTCCCGCAGACGTAGTCGCTGTAGAGGTAGGCCCCGCTGTAGGGCGCGGGCCACACTCCGGCAGGCACGAAAGCGCCTCCGGTGATCGACGAGCATCCGGCAGCGTGTGAGTAGTCGAAGATCGGGTCGGTCATCCCCGCCGGCGGCGCGGGGCAGTCCGTCCTGGACCCTCGGACGCAATGCCCCTCTCGCACGTTCCAGCCGTAGTCCGCCCCGGCCTGTCCGGCGTTGATCTCCTCCCAGTCCGCCTGGCCTACGTCGTTGATGAAGAATCGCGTGCTCGCGGCGTTGGGATCGAAGGCGAACCGGAACGGATTGCGCAGCCCTCGCGCGAAGGTCTCCTGGCAATGCAGCCCGGGCGTGGTGATCCCGGCTACGCCGCAGCGACCGCCGGTGGACGCGTACGGGTTGTCCGGCGGGACCGCTCCGTCGCGCGTGATGCGCAGGATCTTCCCGAGCGGGACGTGGGTGTCGCGGGCGGCGTCGTTGAGTCCTGCACAGCCGCTGTTCTTCGCGTAGTCGCAGTAGCCGTCGCCCACGCTCACGTACAGCATCCCGTCCTTTCCGAAGAAGAGGTCGCCTCCGGAGTGCTCGCCGCCCGAGTTGACGTAGATGTTGTCGAACAGCACCGCCTCGCTCGTGAGAGCGGCGGACTCGCCTTCGAGGGTGAAGCGAGATACGCGGTTCACGCAGGAGCCGTCAGCCTTCTTCCGGGCGGCGAAGACGTAGATGAAGTGGTTGTCCGCGAAGGCCGGGTCGACCGCGACCCCAAGCAGGCCGCGCTCGAAGTTGAAGCAGACCGACGAGGACAGGTCGAGCGCGGCCGTCGTTTGAAGCGCGCCGTTCTGGTAGACGCGCAACTGACCGCTCTGCGTGGCTATCAAGATCCGCCCGTCGGGCGTCGAGGCCAGCGCGGTCGGGCTTGCGACGGCAGCGACCGAGGTGTCTGAGAAGTCAGGCGGCGTCGTGGCCGCAGAAGCCGCGCCAGGCAGCAGCGCTAGCGCGCAGAGGGCGAGCCACCAACAGGCCCGGCGGGTCGCGAGGCGGATCGGGTTGCCTGCGTGAGTGGGCGTGCGACCACCGCCTCTAGGGGGAGAAGGTCACCTTGTCGACGTCGAGGTTGCGATCGCAGACGCCGGCCTGGTAGTGGTCGTTGGTGAAGGCGATTGCCAGGTCGTGGGTACCCGCGCCGATCGGCACGGTGGCCGTGTAGTCGGTGAACACGGTGGAGGAGACGGTGTGTGACGCGACCGCCACGCCGTCGACGAGCAGCGAGGCCAAGGGAGCTCCCGCGCACTGGTCGCCGCGCGCGCGAATCGTGACGCTCGCCACGCTCGGGAGCAGCCGCGACGCGGTCAGCCGCCCATTCTGGAAGAGCTTCACCGCGGCGCCCCCGCTCAGGCCGGTCTGCCAGTAGACCCTGGCCGTCGTCGGCCTGCTCATCGACTCCCCCTCGATCACGACCGGAGTCCCCGGCGAGACCACGGCCTGCGGGGTAGCCGACACCTCCGCCGAGGCGGGGCTGACGTTGCCGGCCGCGTCCACCGCGCGGACCACGTAGAAGTAGCGGGTACCGTTGGTCCGACCCGTATCGGTGAGGCTCGAGCCGGTCAGGAGCGTCGTGTTGATGGCCGTGTAGGGCCCGCCCGCGGTCGTCGCGCGGAACACCCGGTAGCCGGCCAGGTCGGACTCGGAGTTGTTGGCCCAGTCGAGCGCCACCTGGCCGTCGCCCGGCGAGGCCACCAGACCGCTTGGGGCGGCAGGCGGCGTCACGTCGCCTCCGCCGCCGGACGACGCCGAGGAGAAGGTCACCTTGTCGACGCGCAGGTTGCGGTCGCAGACGCCCGCCTGGTAGAGGTCGTTCGTAAAGGCCACCCGGACCTCGTGGGTGCCGGCCGGCACGTTCACATCGGCGCCGTAATCGGCCATGCCCGTTGTGGGGACCTGGGCCGACATCACCTGTGCGCCGTCGACCAGCACAGCCATGGTCGGCGCCCCGCCGCACTGCTGGCCACTGGCCCGCACGGTCACCCGCCCCGAGCTGGGCAGCGAGACCGACTTCGACAGCGCACCGTTGGTGAACATGGCCACCCCGGCGCCGCCGCTCAGGCCGGTCTCCCAGTACACGCGCGCATTGGCCGGCAGGGTCATCTTCTCGGCCTCCAGGGTGGACTGCTGGGTGACGGCCGCTTCCCGGTAGCGGGCGACCAGCGAGGCCCCGGCCGCCGGGACCGTGAAGGGCCTCGCCCTGGTCGTGACGCCGTCGGACCAGCTGTCGAACTGGTATGTGCGACCGCCGCTCTGGAAGACGTCGACCGCGGAGACAGCGGTCTGGTAGCCGATCGTGGCCTGCTTGCTGAACGGCGTCGCGTGGTCCGCTCCTCCGTACGTGATGGTTCCGCCCGAGGGCGAGGTGTCGATCGACACCTGGCTGGTCTCGGGATCGATCCTCGCCGTGTCCGTGCCCTTCAGGCCGCGAGCGTCCGTGACCGTCAGCCGGGCCTCGTAGTACGAGTCGGAGTCGTGCTCCGAGCCCGCCACGAAGCTGGTGCTCGTGACGCCGCTCGGCTCCCCGACCGCATGGTCGTGATCGATGTGCACCAGGCGTATCGACCACTCGTATGCCGAAGCCGGAAGGCTGCCCTGCTGTGCGTCACTGGTCGAACCCGAGACCGAGATCGTCTGCCCGGCGCGCCAGGTGGAGGGAGCCGTGATCGACGCGGTTGGAGGCGTGTTGCCCGGGGAGATCGTGATCGTCTCGCTGTCGCTCAGGCCCTGCGGGTCCCGCACGGTCAGCGTCGCCGTGAAGTTGCGTGTCCCGTCCGTATAGGTGTGTGACGGGTTGGCGGCCGTGCTGCTCGTCCCGTCGCCGAAGTCCCAGCTGTATGTGAGCGCGCTGCCCTGGGGATCGGAGGAGCTGCTGCCATTGAAGTTGACGGTGAGCGGCGCCGGGCCCGAGGTGGGGTTGGCGGTGATCCTCGCCACCGGAGGCTGGTTGGTCTGAGTGACCGTGGAGCGGATCTCGCGAATCTGGTGGACCCCCAGGTCGGCGTAGACGAGGTTGCCGTTCGGAGCGAGCTTCAGGTCGACCGGCGCAGCCAGGCCGGTGGCGAAGTCCCGCACGGCGCTCACTCGTCCGGCGGAGTCGAACTCGAGGCGCTTGATGAAGCCGAGCACGTAATCCGCGAAGAACAGATCGCCCTGGTACTCGCTCGGGTAGCCGCCCTCGTAGAACGGGCCCGCCACGATCGAGGCGCCCGGCTGGGGCGGCCGCACGTAGCTGTAGAACGGCGGCAGCGCGGCGGCGCTGGTTCCCTCCTTCGCGTACTCGGTCGCGCAGCGCTCCATGTCGCGCCATCCCGGCGAGCGGATGTCGCCCTCGTAGCACGGCCAGCCGTAGTTCCTTCCGGGCTGCGCGACGTCGAGCTCCTCGCGGCTCACGTTGCCGACGTCGCCGACGACCGGTAGCCCGGCGTCGTTGAACGTGAAGCGGTAGGGGTTGCGGAACCCCTTGGCCCACACCTTCGTGCAGACGTGGGTGAGGTCGGTGTCGGTGGGGCAGAACGGGTGGCCCGGGAGCCCCCTGCCGTTGCGGTCGACGTGGAGGATCTTGCCGGCGTAGCTGAAGTCGTCGTAGGTCCGGAAGGTCGCGGGATCGCCGTCGGCGCCCGCGCCGTCGCCGTTGCTGATCCAAAGCGTTCCGTCCTCGGGGTCCGAGCGGACGCTGTTGATCGCATGGGCCCCCCTCGAATCGAGGCAGTCGCTCGTATTGCTCGGGGCCGGGCACTCCGGGGTTGGGTACGGGACGGCGTGCACCTTGCCGAGAACGACGGTGAGCGGACTGGCGGGGTTGTCGACGGTGTTGTTCGGATTGACCTTCACCCGGGCCACGCGGCCGTTCCAGCCCTCGGTGTACGCGACCCAGAGGTAGCCGTTGGTGGCGAAGTCCTTGTCCACCGAGAGGCCCGTGAGGCCCTGGTTGCGGGTGGGCGCGGTGAAGAGCGTCTGGACCGTGGTCGAGCCCGGGTTCTTGACCTTGACCCGGCCGCCCAGCTCGGCGATGAACATGCGGCCGTCGGGAGCCCAATCGACGGTAGTGGGCGAGCTCAGCCCGGAGACGAGCGCGACGTCCTGGAAGCCGGCGGGCACGGCCGCGCGCGTCTCTCCGGCGCTGAGCAGGCCGAAGGCGAGTGCCAAGGTCGCGATGGTGATCCGCAGCGCGCGGGGGGCCTTCCCGGGCGCCGGGGCAAGTCCGAGCATGTCGTGGGGTCTTCCTGGAGGGTTCGACCTACCCTAACCCCGACTCGGTCCCTGCGCAAACGCCTCTGCCGACCATAAGATGGCCCGGGTGCGGAGGTACGACCGTGCCGCCATGGCAGCGCTGCTCGCCCTCCCAGGCGCGCTCCTCGTCTACCTCAGCTTCAACGGCGGCGGCTACTTCGTCGGCGCTCCCGCAGTAGCGGCCATCGTCGTCGCCGGCGCGCTGCTGATACGCGTGATCGCGGCCGAGCGGCCCTTCGCCGGCCTGAACCGGGCGGGTGCGGCGGTTGCCGCGGCACTTGCCCTGCTGGCCGTCTGGACCCTGCTCTCCGCGTCCTGGTCCGACGCGCCGGCCCGGGCGACGCTGGAGTTCGATCGCACGCTGCTGTACCTGCTGACGTTCCTACTGCTCGCTTGCGTCGCCGGTACGCGCCCGCGGCTCGCCTGGCTCGTGCGGTTACTGGCCCTCGCGATCTTCGCGGTCTGCACCGCTGCCCTCACGACGCGGCTCGCGCCGGAGCTCTGGCCGACCTCCCTGACCGTGCGGCCGGAGCGGCTGAGGTACCCGCTCACGTACTGGAACGCCCTGGGGATGCTCGCCTCGATCGGGGTGATCCTGTGCTTTCACCTGGCCGCGAGCCTGCGCCAGGCGCCCTGGGTTCGCGTCGTGGCCAGCGCCGCGGTCCCCGCCCTCGCGGTGACGCTGTACCTCACGCTCTCCAGAGGGGCGATCGCGGCGGGAGCCGTCGCCCTGCTCGTGTACATCGTGCTCGGCAGACCATCCGGACTGATCAGCACCCTCGCCGCCGCCGTGCCGACGAGCGCCTTCGCGGTTGTCATGGCCTACGGCGCCGAGCAGTTGACCGGCACTGACCCAACGGGCCCCGCCGCGATCTCCGAGGGCCAGGACGTGGCGCTCGCGCTCGGGCTGGCGACGGTGGCCGCGGGGGCCATCCGGTTCTTCCTGTTCAGGCTGGACAGGAGGCTTCTGCAGATTCGAATCCCGGCGGCCCGGCGCCCCGCGTTCGTGGCCGGGGGCGTGCTCGCGAGCGGACTGATCGCGCTGGTGGCCTTCCTCGCTCTCGGCGGACCGGGCTACATGGATCGCCAGTACGAGCGCTTCGTGAAGACGGATGCCGCCGACGAGACGAGCGACGCGCGCAGCCGGCTCACGAATCCGGGCAACAAGGGCCGCCTGGAGCATTGGGAGGTAGCCCTGGCGGCGTTTCGGGAGACCCCGCTGCAGGGGAGCGGTGCCGGCACGTACCAGCTCGAATGGGCGCAGCGGCGGCAAACGGAGTTCAACGTGGTGGACGGGCACTCGCTCTACCTCGAGATGCTCGGCGAGCTCGGTCTGGTGGGCCTGGCCCTGCTGGCAGTCGCGGTCCTGACCATCCTCGCGGTGCTGGCCGCGCGAAGCCGTGGCCCCAACCGATCGCTTCACGCCGCCGTGTTCGCCGCAGCCCTCGCGTGGGCCCTGCACACCGGCGTCGATTGGGACTGGGAGGTGCCGGCGCTGACGATCCTGTTCTTCGCGCTCGCGGGCGCGGGCCTCGCCGCCCCGGAGGGCGAAGGAGGCCTGCGCATCGCTCCTTCGCGGATTGCACGGGCCCTGGTGGCGGTCGGAATAGTGATCGTGGCCATCACCCCGGCCCGCGCCGCGCTGTCCCAGCATCACCTCAACCGGGGGGTTGAAGCGCTTCGCGCAGGGGACTGCGCGCGAGCCATCGACGCCGGCCTGGCGGCCAGGGCGGCCCTGCCGGTGCGGCCGGAGCCGTGGGAGGTGATCGGCTACTGCGAGGCGCGGCTGAGGAAGGGGTCGCTCGCGGTCGACTCCCTCGAACGGGCCGTTCGGCGGGATCCGGAGAACTCGCAGCTCCACCTCGGCTTGGCGCTGGTCCGGGGGGCCGCGCGCCTCGATCCCAGGCCGGCCGCCCGGCGTGCGCTCAGGCTCAACCCGTTCGACGTCATCGCCCGGGACGCCGTGCGGCGGTTCCGAACCGATGACCCTGCGCGCTGGGAGCGCGAGGCAAGGTCCCTGCCGCTTCCGCTCTACTAGGCAACCGGAGACGCTCCTGGGAAGAATCGATAGGGTCGGAGGCGTGCAGGGGAACCCTCCAGTTCTCGCGGCCACGCTTGCGAAAGTTCCGACCCCGACTTATGGTGGCACGGACGTATGAACCTCCTCCCGGAAGCGGTGCGCGACGGGTCGGCGCAGCAGCGAGCACGACTGCTCTGGCGTCCCATCGGAAATCCTCTCCGCCGGCCTGCGCCGGCTGGAGAGAGCATTCCCGAGGGTGGGACCGACAGCGCGGTCCTGCGCCGCGACACCCGCTACAGGCGCCTGCTCGCGCTGGCGGACGCCGCGTCTGCCGCTGCGGCGGTGCTGCTCGGAGTGATGCTTCTGGGCAGCGGCGACTCCGTCGCACCATGGATGCTCGGGGCGGTGCTCCTGGCAATAGTGGTCGCCAAGACGCTCGGTCTGTACGACCGCGACGAGCACGTCCTCAACAAGACCACGTTGGACGAGGCGCCCCTGGTCTTCCAGGTGGCCACCCTGTTCACGCTCCTGGTCTGGCTGGGCGAGGACCTGTTCGTGGACGGCCAGCTCGGCAAGGACCAGATCGTCGGACTTTGGGCACTGTGCTTCGTCCTCATGCTCAGCACGCGGACCGCCGCCCGCCGGATGGCCCCGATCGGCACGCGGCTGGAGCGCTGCCTGGTGGTCGGCGATCCGGAGAGCGCCGCCTGGCTCGAGCGCAAGCTCCTGGTCAGTCCCAACATCCACGCGGTCGTGGTGGGCCGCGTGCCCCTGGACGAGTCGGAGCCGACGAACGGCTCGGACGTGCTGGCCGGGCTGAGCACGCTGGGCCTCGTCCTCGTCGAGCATGAGATCGAGCGCGCCATCATCGTCCCCGGCGACTCCGACTCCGCCGAGATCCTCGACGTAGTCCGCCTCGTGCGGTCACTGGGCATCAAGGTCAGCGTCGTCCCCCGCCTCTTCGAGGTGGTAGGGGCTTCGATCGAGTTCGACGATGTGGAGGGGGTCACCCTCCTCGGGCTGCGCAAGGACGGCCTGACGAAGTCGTCCCGGTTCGTCAAGCGAAGCATGGACCTCCTCATCTCCGTCGTCGGGTTGGTGCTGCTCGCTCCCCTGCTCGCCATGATCGCCGCCGCGGTCAAGCTCACCTCGCCTGGACCGGTGTTCTTCCGCCAGAAGCGCGTCGGGTTCGAGGGCAGGGAGTTCAAGATGATCAAGTTCCGGACGATGGTGGAGGGGGCCGAGCGCCAGAAGGCCAGCTTGCGGGTGCTGAACGAGTCCGAGGGCCTGTTCAAGATCGCCAACGACCCCAGGCTCACCCGGCTCGGCCGCTTCCTGCGCCGATCGTCGCTCGACGAGCTGCCCCAGCTCTTCAACGTGGTTCGAGGTGAGATGAGCCTGGTCGGGCCGCGCCCGCTCGTGCCCGACGAGGACAGCCAGGTGGCGGGCTGGGACCGCCGCCGACTCCACGTGCCGCCCGGGATAACCGGCTCCTGGCAGCTCTTCGGGCCGGCGCGGATTCCGCTGAACGAGATGGTCAAGCTCGACTATCTCTACGGGGCCAACTGGTCGCTCTGGCAGGACATCAAGATCCTGGCCCGCACGGTCCCGCACGCAGTCTGCCGGCGCGGACTCTAGGCCGAGCGCCACCTTCAACCCGTAGTCTGTCGCGCCATGCTCGCCGGCGACCGCTGGGCGGAGGAATCGGTCCTCATTACCGGAGCTCAGGGCTTCATCGGCTGCTGGCTGGCCGAGCGCCTGCTCTCGGCAGGGGCCCGGATCGTGGCGACCAGGCGCGACGTCGACCCCCATTCGCGCTTCCGTCGGGAAGGGGTCGAGGAGCGCTGCGAGGTCGTCGAGGCCGACGTCACGGACCAGCTCGGGCTGGAGCGGCTGCTGCTCGAGCACCAGGTCAAGGCCGTGTTCCATTTGGCGGCGCAGCCCATAGTCCCGCTCGCCAACCGCTCTCCGCTGTCCACCTACGAGAGCAACCTGCGCGGCGCGTACACGCTGCTCGAGGCCTGTCGGGCGGCCAGGGCAGGGGGCGCTCCGATCGAGCGGATCGTGGTGGCGTCGACCGACCACGCCTACGGCCGCCACGAGCAGCTGCCCTATCGCGAGGACTTCGCGCTGCGGCCCGTCTACCCCTACGACGTCTCCAAGGCCTGCACCGACATGGTCGCCCGATGCTATGCGCGCGTGTACGACCTGCCGGTGGCCGTGACGCGCCTGGCCAACACCTACGGCGGAGGCGACCGCAACTGGTCGCGGATCGTGCCGGACACGGCCCGCGCGATAGTCCGAGGTGAGCGGCCGGTCATACGCTCGGACGGCTCACCCGAGCGGGACTACCTCTACGTAAAGGACGCCGTCGAGGTGTACCTGGCCGTGGCCGGCTCGCTCGATCGACAGGACCTCTGGGGGCGCGCCTGGAACGCCGGGCTGGGACAGCCGGTCTCCGTCCTCGAGCTCGTGATGCGGCTGATCGCGATCTCCGGCAAGCCCGTGCAGCCAGACGTACGGGGGCGCGGCACGCCTCGCGGCGAAATCGATCGCCAGTTCCTCGACTCCACCGCAATCCGGACCGAGCTCGGCTGGTCGCCGCGCTTCACCCTCGACCAGGGGCTGCGGGAGACCTACGCCTGGTACGAGCGCGAGCTGGGCCCGGCCCGGCTCGACTCCGAGCAGCAGGTGGCGTGAGGCCCTCCTCGCCCTGGGCCGGGCGGTCGGTCCTGGTGACCGGCGCGCAGGGCTTCATCGGGACCTGGCTCACCCGGCGCCTGCTGGAGGAACAGGCCAGGGTGGTGGTCCTGAAGCGGCCCTCCACCGCTGGCGGGCACTTCGCCCGTGAGGGGCTGGATCAGCGCTGCGAGCAGGTCCAGATCGACCTGCTCGACCACGGCTCGATCTTGCGGGCTCTGAACGAGCAGGAGGTCGAGGTCGTGTTCCACCTGGCTGCGCAGACGATCGTCGGCGCAGCCAACAGCTTTCCGCTGAACACGTTCGAGGCCAACGTCCGCGGTACCTACAACCTGCTGGAGGCCTGCCGGCTCCTCCGCCGCGGCGGCGCGGCGACGCGCGTGCTCGTCGCCTCGTCGTACCACGTGTACGGGTCCCACGACGGACGTCCGTACGTGGAGACCATGGAGCTCCGACCGGGCTATCCGTATGACGTGTCCAAGGCCTGCGCCGACATGATCGCCCGCTCGTACGCGGTCACCTACGAGCTGCCCGTCGCGGTCACGAGGCTGGCGAACGTGTATGGAGGCGGCGACCTGAACTTCTCCCGTCTCGTACCGAGCACGGCCAGGGCACTGGTCGCCGGCGAGCGCCCGGTGATCCGGTCGGACGGGAGTCCCGAGCGCGACTACATCTACGTGGAGGATGCGGTCGAGGCGTACCTCGCGGCCGCGCGCTCGCTGGACTCGCCGGAGCTTGGCGGCCGGGCCTGGAACGCGGGTGCGGGCACCGCTACCTCCGTGCTCGAGGTGGTCCGCAGGCTGATCGCGGCCTCGGGGCGCGACCTGGAGCCGGAGGTGCAAGGCCTGGCCGGCCCGCGCGACGAGATCGATCGCCAGTGGCTCGACTCCACCGCGATCCGCGACGAGCTCGGGTGGGGCCCTCGCGTGAGCCTCGACGAGGGGCTCGCGAGCGCGTACGCGTGGTATGAGCGCGAGCTGGCGAGTCTGTGAGGAACCGCCGGGCTACGCAGGCGGGCCCTCCACGGCCTCGCGGAGCCCCGCGGGGGTGCCTATGTCGACGTAGGTGTCAGAGAGGCGCACGCCACCGACCCGTCCCTGCCTGGACAGCGAGTCGAAGTACACGCCGGGTTCGTCCTCGCCCTCGAGCCCGCGAAGCGCGCGCACCGTTGCCGCCGCGCAACCCCAGATCCAGCTCGAAGACGGGTTCTCGGGCTTGAACTCGATTCCGAGCACCCTCCCGGAGTCTTCGAGCACCACCGGTTCGTAGCGGCGCAGGTCCTTCGCGCGGAAGAGGCCCAGGCCCACGCTCCAGCCCGCTTCGAGCAGGTCGATGACCCGCGTGAACCCGTCGATCGGCTCCCAGATGGAATCGGGAAACCCAAGGAGCGCGACGTCGTCGCCGGCGAGTCCGCGCATGGCCGTGAGGACGGACTCGGCGAGAGTGGACGGGCTTGCCTCGATGACCGTCGCGCCGTGGCGTGCCGCGTTAGCCACCACGTCTTGCTTGTCCGGGCGCGTGACCACCCGGACCTCCGTGCACGGCGCGGCCCGCATCCGCTCGACCAGGTAGTCCATGACCGGCCGTCCCCCGACGGGAAGCACCTCCTTCGAGACGTCGAGAGGCTGCAGCCTGGACGCGTGCCCGGCGGCAGGGATGACGCCTATGACGGCCACCGATTACCCGGGCGTCATGAGGCAAGCGGCTCAGGTTGCCCGAAAAGGGCCGCCTGCTCACGGCGCAGTTCGTCGTGCAGCCTGCCCGGCGGGACCTCCACGTCGTCGTAGGTCAGGACCTGGTCCTTGTCGACGGCTCGGACCACGCGGCATCCTTCGGCCACGCCCATTGGAAGCAGGTTCTCCTCGGCTGCAACGTTCGCCACCTCGCACTGGCCGTAGGTGTGGTAGCCGCCCATGGCGTCGATCTCGGTGCCCGGTGCGAGGTCGACCTTGGCGGTGGTCACCACCTCTACCAGCGGGGGACCGGCCGGCGCCATCACCGCGTCGCCGAAGATCGCCGCGCGCGCCGCGGACTGGGGGACCTCGAAGTGACAGAGGTGGTAGGGCGTGTAGAACGAGTAGAGCGGTCCCTCGCCGAGCTTGTAGAGGTTGAGATAGTGCTGCTGGGCCGGGTCGTCGTGGGTCCCCAGGACGAACACGCCGGGAGACGGCTGGGAGCGGACCACGTAATCCACGATCCCGCCCAGCTCACGCAGGCTGTCGACGTCGTAACGGTCGGTCAGCTCGTCGACGTGCCCCTCGTGCTCCCAGCCGAGCATGCCTCGCTGGGCCACGGTCATGCCGGTGGCGTTGGCGACCGTGGCCTGCTCGAACGAGATCTTGGTGCCGTCGGCGAAGCTCGTGACCATGTACGGGTTCTGGCCCCACTGACGGGCGAAGCCCTCCTGGGTGGTGGGGTTGCGGTAGGGATCGTGCAGGCCCTTGATGTTGCCGCAGACGAGCGGGGTCACCCCGATGCCCTGGACGAATCGAAACAGGTTCATCTGCACGCCGGGCTGGTCGCCGTCGCTGGCGCTGTAGACGACGCCGGCCTCCTCCGCCCGGGTCTTCAAGAGCGGCCCGAGGGTCCCGTCGAGCTCCGCGTTCATGAGGATCACGTGCTTGCCGTGCTCGATGGCCTCGAGCACCACACCGGCGCCGAATTCCACCGAGCCGGTCACCTCGATCAGCACGTCGATGCCTTCTGCCCGGCACAGCAGCGAGGCGTCCTCGGTGACGGCCGGCCGCCCGGCGGCCACGGCCGCCTCCAGCGAGCGCAGGTCGGCCACGGTCTGCACGTCGTCCGCGCCGGCCTCGCGATACGCCTGCGCCGCCTGTGGCAGGCGCCGCGCGAAGACCGCGGCCAGCTCCATCCCCGGCACGGAGTGAAAGATCTGCCTGGCAATGCCTCGCCCCATGAACCCTGCCCCGACCATGGCCACGCGGACGGGGTCGCCGGCCGCGGCACGAGCCGCGAGCGCTCTGTCGACGATGATCACTGGCGGGTGGGGGAGGCGGCCCGGAAAGGCGGCCAGGAGCGGTCCTTCTCGGAGATCACGCTCACAGGCAGCGGCCACTCGATGCCGAAGGCGGGATCGTCGTGGCGCAGGCCCTGCTCGGCTCCGGGCGTGTAGAACTCGCTCACCTGGTAGATGACCTCGGTCCCGTCGGCGAGCGCCTGGTAGCCGTGGGCGAACATCTCCGGGACGTAGAGGGCCGCGTGGTTGTCGGCGGAGAGCTCGGCGCCGAAGTGCGACAGGTAGGTCGGCGAGTCCGGGCGCAGGTCGATGATCACGTCGAAGATCGCCCCGCTCGTACAGCGGACGAGCTTGGCCTCCTCGGCGGGCGCGACCTGGTAGTGCATGCCCCTGAGCGTTCCCTTCTTGTGGTTGAAGGACAGGTTCGCCTGGGCCACCACAGGCTGCAGGCCGTGCTCCGAGAACTCATTGGCGCAGAAGGTGCGAGCGAAGAACCCTCGCTCGTCCGCGAGCAGCTCCGGCTCTATCAGGAAGGCGCCGGCCAGTGGGGTTTCGGTGAACAGCACGGCGTCAATCCTCCCAGACCTTCCAGGGAGCCTCCCCGCTTGCCCACAGCTCGTTGAGCTCCGTGAAGTCGCGATAGGTGTCCATGCCCATCCAGAAGTCGTTGTGCGGGAACACCGCGAGCTGGCCGTCGCGGGCCAGGTTCTGCAACGGCGCATGCTCGAACAGGAGGCCCGGCTCATCGGTCAAGTAGTCGAGGAACTCGCGCTGGAAGATGAAGAACCCACCGCTCACGAAGCCCTCGGGCATCGTGGGCTTCTCATTGAACTCCACGGCTCTGGCCCCTTCGACCCTCATCTCGCCGTATCGCGACGTGGGGTGGACGCCGGTGACCGTGCCGATCCGGCCCTGCTCGTAGTGGAAGTCGAGCAGCGCGGACAGGTCGACCTTGCCGATGCCGTCGCCGTAGGTGAAGGCGAAGGTGTCAGCGTCGATGTAGTCGCGCACCCTGTAGAGCCGGCCGCCGGTGCCGGTCAGGAGGCCAGTTTCCGCGCAGGTCACCTTCCAGTCCTCGTCGGCGCTGTTGCCGTGGAACTCCGGCGTGTGCTCGCTGCTCATCTCGAGCGTGAAGTCGGAGACCTGCTCGCGGTAGCGCAGGAAGAACTCCTTGATCAGCCAGCTCTTGTAGCCGAGGCAGAGGATGAAGCGCTTGAAGCCGTGGTGCGAGTAGAGCTTCATGATGTGCCAGAGGATCGGCTTCTCGCCGATCTCGACGAGCGGCTTGGGGACCCGCTCCGTCTCCTCCCGCAGGCGCGTGCCCATGCCGCCGCTGAGAATCACGACTGGCATGTCCTCGGGTTTCGTCTGCGTCTGGGCGGGGCTCATTCCACGGTGCCGGTGGCCACTGGCGAAGGCCGGTCGAGCCAGCGCAGGTCGCCGTCGAGCCGGCCCTGCTCCTGGAGCTCCCTGATCCGGCTGATGCGCTGGAAGCGCGAGCTCATGAACTCCTCCAGGGACAGCCCGTGGTCGCGGAATGCGGTGAGCAGCTCGTCCACGCCGCGCCGTACGGTCCACTCAGGCTGGAACTCGGGCAGCTGCGCCCGCGCCTTGGCGAAGCTGACCTTGTAGCTGCGCTTGTCCGGGCTCGCCCCCTCCGCGAGCACCACCTTGCTGCCGGAGACGCCTTCCTCCACCATCGCGGCCACCTCGCGGATGGAGTAGTTCTCCTCGTCTCTGCCGATGTTGAAGGCCTCGTTGTGCACGCGCTCCCTGGGCGCCTCGAGCGCGGCGATGCAGGCCCGCGAGATGTCCTCGATGTGCACCAGGGGGCGCCAGGCGGTGCCGTCGCTGTTCAGCCTGACCTCACCCGTGGTGAGCGCCAGTCCCACGAGGTTGTTGACCACGAGGTCGCCCCGCTGCCGGGGAGAGACCCCGTAGGCGGTGGCGTTGCGCAGGAAGACCGGGCTGAAGTCGTCGTCTGCCAGCTCGCTGATGTCACGTTCCGCGAGCACCTTCGACTCCCCATAGGGGGTCACCGGGTTGAACTCCGCCGTCTCGTCGAGCGCGTCCTCCCCGGCGGCCGCCCCGTAGAGGCTGCACGAGGAGGAGAACACGAACCGCTCCACCCCGGCCTCCTTCGCCCGCTTGGCCACCTGGACCGTCGCGGCGTGGTTGATGTCATAGGTGCACCGGGGGTTGAGGTCCCCGATGGGGTCGTTCGAGACGGCGGCGAGGTGCACGACGGCGTCGAAGCCCTCGAGGTCGGTCGCCTGCACATCCCGCACGTCCATCGCCACCTGCTCTACGACGAGCGCGTCGTCACCCAGCGCGCAACCGCGGAAGAGGTGGCTGTCGAGGCCCACGACCTCGTGGCCGTGGGTCTGGAGCATCGGCACGAGCGCGTGCCCGATGTAGCCGTCGTGACCTGTAACGAGAACCTTCATGGCGTGTCAGGGCCGGTGGGCCCGAAGCGATCGATCCTACAAACCACTAACGGGTGTCGCCAGCAGTTCTTGCGGTCGCGCAGGACGGCTGGCCTCGCTTGCGAAGCCGGCGAGGCCATCGTATGGTGTCCAGGTGCAGGTCGCAGGACGGGCTCGACGACTCGCGATTGCCCTTGCCTTGCTGGGGGTCGTTGTGCTGCTTCCGGCAGGCTCTCAGGCGTCATCGCCTGGCGCATCCGCTGCCCAGCAGCAGCCCGAGTACGAGCTTCCGCCGCCGCCGCCCCCGCCGGAGTATCTGACCCCCTTCCCGGTCGTGCGCCTGGCTGGGCAGATCAGGGACGGCGGCGCGCGCATCACCCTGTTCCGGATCACCTCGCCGACCGGATCGCGGGTCACGGTGATCTGCTTCGGCGGGCGTCGCAAGCGGTGCCCGTGGCGCCGGCAGAGCCGGCTGTCGCCAGAGTCGCGGCAGGTGCAGTTCCGCGGGCTCGCCCGGCGGACGCTCAAGGCGGGCGCCCGCCTCGAGGTGACCGTGCAGCGAGGCAACACGATCGGCAAGTTCACCTCGTTCACCGTGAGGAAGGGCAAGGCGCCCAGGCGTCGCGACGCCTGCCTGATCCCGGGCTTCAGCACCCCGCAGCCGTGTCCGTGATCGCTGCCCGGCGCGCGCTCGCAGTCGTGCTCGTCGCCGGGCTCGCGTTCGGATGCGGGTTTGCCATCATGGCCGCGGCTCGGGACGACCGTCCGGCCGCCATCCCAGGGCGTCCGGCTACGCCCCTCGACCTGGTGGAGCGATCCGTGCCCGCGACGCTGAGCGGTTCGGCTCGCGCGATTCCCGCGCTGAGGGCCCCAAGGCAGGAGAGCCAACCAGCCCCCGTGCCGGCGTCCAGCCCGCCGCCGGCCCCGCCATCCCCAGCGCCCGAGCCGGAGCCGGAGCCGACCCCGGCGCCCGCCCCTGCGCCCGCGCCCGTCGCCCCGGCTCCGCCCCCCCCCAGCCCCGCCCCGGAGCCGGAGCCGCAGGAGATTCCAACCTTCGACGACTCGGGATGAGCTCGCCGGCCATGCGCACCGATCGGACGCTGGAGCCGGGAGCCGCGCTGGGCGGCTATCGGATCGACCAGGTCCTGAGCGCCGGCGGAGCGGGAACCGTCTACGTCGCGACCCACCTCGAGTCGGAGCGGCTGCTCGAGTTTCCACCCTGGCCGGTCGCGCTCAAGGTCTTCTCGCCTGCCTTGACACGCGAGCCACCCGCCTTGCGGGAGTTCGTAGAGCAGGCACGAAGGCAGGCGAGCCTACGGCACCCCAACATCGTCTCGATCTACGAGGTCGGGACCTCGCCGGCGCCTTTCCTGTCGATGACGCTGTTCCAGGGGCCGAACCTCGCAGACCTGATCGCGCAGGAGCGGCTCGACGACGCAGGGGCGCTCGCCATCTTCAGATGCGTCGGCGGCGCGCTCGAGGCCGCCCGCGAGCACGGGCTCGTGTACCGGCAGCTGCGACCGGCCGGCGTTCTGGTGGCCGCCGGGGACCCCGAGCGGGCCTTCCTGGGGGACTTCGGCGCGGCCCGACCATCAAACGTCGAGGCGGACGTCCCGAGCAACGTGCACGGACTCGCCGCGCTGCTCTTCGAGAGCCTCACCGGGATGGTCCCCGACCGTCCGCTGCCGAAGCTGAGCGAGCTGCGCCCGGATGCGCCTTCCGGCCTGGAGCCTGTCCTGGCCAAGTCCCTGAGCGGCAACCCGCGGGACCGCCACGCCAGTCCCGGCGAGTTGGTGAACGCAGTGGAGCGCGCCTATGCCGGGCGCGGCTGGAGGCGCGGACGGGCCGGCACGCAGGCCGCCACGCGCGCTCAGCCGGCGCCCGCCCCGCTGCCGCCGCCGGTCACGGTGCCTGCCGAAGCGGCCGAGCCGGAGAAGGCTCG
>DATACN010000019.1:0-3875 GCA_036258995.1 Thermoleophilaceae bacterium
CCCACCCAGCCTCCTCCTGCCGCCGCTGCCCGGCCTGGTGACCGTTCCCATGGCGCCGGTCGGCCGCCGGAAGCCCCAGCAGGCGGCGGCGCTCGTGTGGCTCAGCACGCTGTCAGGGGTCGTGAGCGTGGCCGCCATCCATGACTGCTGCTGGGTAAGGGGTGCGCTCGTGAGGGCGTAGACGCCCTGGTGCACCCTTACCCAGCCCCATTTACCTGCCCAGTGCTCGATCGCCCGCCGGTTCCATCCGGCATCGATCAGTTGCCAGGCGGCAACGAGGTCAGTCTGGCGCGCCGAGAGCCTCCTAACCGCGCGAACGTCCATTTCTTCCACCTATAGGTGGAAATTCCGGACGTTCGCCCCCTACGGCGCCCTACTTCAGGCGGAAGGCTTTGATTCGGTCCGCGTACGCGGGTTCGTCCAGGGCGTAGACGCCGTAGGCCAGTGCCTGGATCAGGCCCAGCAGGGCGCTGTGGCTTCGCACGTAGGCGGGGCTGTTCGAGGAGTAGTAGAGGCGGTGGTCGGCCAGCTTGGCTACCTCTGACAGGGTTGCGTCCGCGATGGCGATGGTTGCTGCCCGGCGGTTTCGGGCCAGCTTCATCGCACGCACCACCAGTGGGTGGGGGCGGCCGGCGCTGAAACCGACCATCACGGTGTTGTCGTCCACGCGGCCCAGCTTGGCCAGGCCCTCCTGGCTCGGGCTCGCCACCACCTCGACTCGGAGGTCCAGCAGCATCAGCAGGTGGCGGAGGTAGCTGGCGAAGAAGGCCATCTGGTCGGTGCCGCACAGGACGATGCGCTCTGCGCGGGAGATCAGGTCGACGGCCGCGGACACCTCGTCGCGGTCGATTCGCTTGGCGGTCTCCTCGACGTTGGCGTGGTCCGCCGCCAGGGCCGCCTCGAACTCGGTCTGGTCGATCGGAAAGAGTGGTTGGGTGGCGGGCTCGGCGGAGCCGTTGGAGCTCTCTCGCGCGCGTCGGTATTCGTCGCGTGCCGAGGCCTGCAGCTCCGGGAAGCCGTCGAAGCCCAGGGCCTGGGCGAAGCGCACGACCGTCGAGCTCGAGGTGTTCGCCCGGCGCGCGAGCTCCTCGGCCGTGTGGAAGGCCGCCTCTTCCAGGTGGTCCACGATGTACTGGCCCACGTCCTTCTGCGAGCGCGAGAACTCGTCGAAGCGCTGGCGGATCTCTTCGGACAGGGTGAGGGCGGTCGTGCCGGAGCGCGTCACGGCCCTCTGATTCGCGCGCGAGGCGCGAGTTCCTTCAGTGAGGGGTCAGCCGGCGGTGCGGGGGGCCAGCTCGCCCCCGTCTATCTCGAGCTCGCGGTCGAGCTCGCACAGCTCGAGCAGCTGGCGCACCCAGGGAGTCGGGTTCTCGAGCACCAGCTCGTGCCCGTTCGCGCGGGCCCGCGCGCCCGCCCGCTGGAGCGCGCGCAGGCCGCCGCCATCGATGAACGTCAGCTCCCCCAGATCGAGCACGATCCGCCGAGCCCGCTTCTCCGCGGTGGCGAAGGCGTCATCGAGGGCCTGCAGGTTCGAGCGGTCCAATTCGCCGCTCAGCTTGAGGCGCACGTCGCCGAACGCGCGCTTCATCGATATGCCCAGCAACGTGGTCAGGACCGCCTACCTCTCACGAGTTCCGCTTACCAACCTCTCACAGGTGGGCGGTTTTCGCCAGCGGCTCAGCTCGTGTACTGGCGCGCGAGCGCCTTCAAACGCTCGCATTCGCGGCGGATCTCCGGCCCACGGCCGGTGTTGCCGGCGTTCATGGCCTCGATCCGCTCGACCGCCGTCAGAACGTCCTGGGCGAGACGCTCCGCCGTGGACTTCGGAGGTGCCGGAGCGCGCTCGGATCCGCCCAGCTTCCGCATTACCGGCGGCAATACGGTGGTCAGGAGCAGGGCGATGACCATCACGGCGAAGAGCTCGGCGGCCCCGTCCTCCACCTCGTCGACGATCTCGACGATCGGGAGGATCGCCGCTGTGGCGTCGATGACCCCGAGAGCTATCGACATGGTCGCGAGCAGGCGCACGGCCTCGCTGTCGGTCGATCGCCGCCCGGCGGTCACGATGCAGGCGTGCGACGCGGCCAGTGCCACCAGCGACACCGCTCCCCAGGCGCGGACGATCGTCTCGCTCTCGTCGGGCTCCGGCCAGACCCACGCGAGCAGCAGCAGGAAGGCCACGCCCGACACCAGCATGGTCGCGGTCCCGAGCAGCTGATGCAGCTCGCTCGGCCTGAGCCGCAGCGACGCTCCGGCGGCGGCCAACGCGCTGTAGACCGAGAACCCCAGGCTCGTTCCGATGACCTTCCAGTCTTCGTCGTCGAAGGAGCCCTCGACGATCGCGACGCTGGCCGCGAGGGCCGCGACCACGAGCCCCGCCACCAGGAGCCAGCCGAGCGTGCGGCGGATCGTCATGTCCTCCCAATCGGCACCGAAGCACGGAGGTTAAGCGTGGGTGGCGCGAGTGGGTATAGGGGTTGCATGGACCCTTCTCGCCTGAAGCAAATCGACCTGTTTTCCCCCATGCCCGACGAAGCTCTCCAGCGCTATGCCGACATGGCTGACGAGATCTCCCTCAAAGAGGGCGAGGAGCTGGCGCGGGCAGGCACCTGGCCGTACCAGCTGTTCGCGATCGAGGAAGGAACCGTCGAGGTGCAGCGCGACGGCGACACCCTGGCCAAGCTCGGCGCCGGCGACGTCGTCGGCGAGACCGGGGTGGTCAAGCGCGGCCTGCGCAACGCCGACGTGGTGGCCACCAGCCCGGTGAAGGCCATCTACTTCACCCAGGATCAGATGAAGCAGATGCGCAAGGACCTGCCGGACCTCGACGACCGGCTGCACCAGATCCTGGAAGAGCGCTCCTGACAGGCACGGCGGCAACCCGCCCGGCCGAGGCCTGGCTGGGCGAGTTCGAGCCGGTCTCGCTGGACGACCTCGACGCCCGCGTCGCGCTGCAGCGCCGGGTGGACCACAAGTACCTGCTTGCGTGGGAGCACTTCGCGGAGCTGGCGTCACCGCTGGGCGACAGCCACGACGCCCTCGAGATCGACGGCTCCCGCCTGTTCTCCTACAGCAGCGTGTACTTCGACACGCCCGACCTGCTCTGCTTCCGCGAGCACGTAGAGGGACGCGTGCCGCGCTTCAAGGTGCGCAGCCGCGCCTACCACGAGAGCGGCGTCTGCTCGTTCGAGGTGAAGGTCAAGGTGGACGAAGACGAGACCGCCAAGCAGAACCTCGACTACGAGCTCTCGGACCACGGCCAGATCACACCGGAAGCGCGCCGTTTCCTGGAGAAGGTGATCGCCGACGCCACCGGCCACGCGGCGCCCGAGGAGCTCAGGCCCGCGCTGACCACCCGCTTCCGGCGCGGGACCCTCGGGGCTCGCGACGGGAGCGACCGGATCACGATCGACTTCGACCTGCGCCTCGAGCGGCCGGATGGCGCCGCCACCTGCCTGTCGCCCGACCACGTGGTCGTGGAGACGAAGTCCGAGGAGGGCGACGGACGCCTCGACCGGATCATGCGCGATCAGGGCCGGGCGCCGATATCGCTCAGCAAGTACCGGCTCGGCATCGGGTCCCTGGCGGCACACGATCCGGACCCGCCGCTGGCCGCCGAGCGCGACCGCTACATCCAGCCCTGCTGAGGCGGCTCAGCCTTCGTCGTCGAAGACGACGCCGCCCTGCGGCGGCGGGCTCGGCGCCGGGGCGGGGGCCGGCGCCGGAGCTGGTGCCGGAGCGGGTGCGGGTGCGGGTGCCGGCGCAGGCGCCGGAGGCGGCGAAGAGGTAGGCGCGGGCGGTGTCTCGGCGGCGACCTCCTGCGTCTGGACGCCGGCGGCCTCCTGTGCCGGCGCGGCCCCGGCGGCCAGCCTGGC